>JBGCDC010000532.1:0-1993 GCA_045105055.1 Phycisphaeraceae bacterium
GTCGATGAGCTTGACGATCGCGGGGGTGGCCCAGTCGCTTGGGTAGTTGGCGGTCATGATCAGGCCAGAGACTTGGCCCGCGTCTGCCATGAGCTCGTCGAAGCTGAGTACCTTCTCGGTAATCTGCTCAAGGGCTCGGCGGACGCCGCGTGCGTTGGGGGCTTTCTCTGCGTAAAGCGTGTACCCGCCGGGGAAGGTTTTGTCTTCGCCATCGATCGGCACCGGGCCCACCGCGAGGGTCGCGTCGGCGTCCAGCGCGACGACGGCCTTGGCGAGCAGGTACGCCTCTTCACATGCGAGCATCGGGCTGACGACGACGGCCAGCGACCCGCTGCCATACTGATCGGTCACTTCTTTAAGCCCGGTCACCGCCGCGCTCAGCGCGTCGTTCCAGTTCACGTCCTGCCGTTGACCGAGCTGGCCCTCGCCCTTGAGCGATGGCGTGGTCAGGCGGTCGTCGCTGTGCACAAACTTCCAGCCGTAGCGGATCTCATCGCTGGTCCACCACGTGTTGACATCCATGTTCGTGCGCGGCTTGACGCGGCGGATCTTGTCGTCGTTGTGCTCAAGCCAAAGGTTGTCGCCACTCGATGTGATGCCATCAATGCTCGGCGTGCTGCTCAAGTTCCAGACGCGCATCGACATGAGGAAGTCTTTGTCGAGTAGCGCACCGACCGGGCAGATGTCGATGACGTTGCCGGACAGTTCGTTGTCCAAGGGCTTGCCTGGGAAGACGTCGATTTGTTCGGAGGAGCCTCGGCCGAAGATGCCGATCTCGTGGGTGCCGGTGACTTCGCTGGTGAAGCGCTGGCAGCGCGAGCACATGATGCAGCGGTCCGAGTAGAGCAGGACGTTTGGCCCAAGGTCTTTCTTGGGCTGCTTGATTTTGTTTTCTTCGAAGCGAGACTGGCCGTGGCCGTACTTGTAGCTGTAGTCCTGCAGCAGGCACTCGCCGGCCTGGTCACACACCGGGCAGTCCAGCGGGTGGTTGATGAGCAGTAGCTCCATGACCGCCTTCTGGTTGCCGATGGCTTTAGGCGACTGGGTATGGACCTCGCTACCCTCTACGGCCGGGGTCTGGCAGGTCGGCACAAGCTTGGGGATCATCTCCAGCTTGCCCTCGTTACGCGGGTTAGGCTGAGCGACTTCCGCTAAACAGATACGACACGAGGCGGCGATCGACAGCCCGTCGTGGTAGCAGTAGTGCGGGACCTCGATCCCGTTATCCAATGCGACCTGTAGGATCGTCGGCTTCTTCTCGCCGTCGTACTCGCAAGGTCGGCCATCAATGGTGATTTGGGGCATGTAAATAGTTTAGCAAGGCTGCCAAGCGATGGTTGGCAGGGTTGAAGTTCTCAACGCATCCTAATCGCCTAAAAGTCGCTTTCAAGGTGGCGATTCAAAGCAATCGGCGATACCGCACTGTCGCTACCCACTGTTCGTTATTTTTCTATTTATTGCTCTAACCCTATTGTGCAACCACTTACGCTGTGTCAATATATTGGGTCAAGCAGTGCTTGATATGTAGAGTTGATTAGACATTTCACTATTTGAAGGAGACACATCGTGTTCAAAACAAAACAAATACTTGGTGTTACGGGCGCGGCACTGACGTTGTCAGCGCTGGCTCTGCCCTCCACCGCGGGCATCATATCCGTTGGCACAACCGCTCCGACTGGAGACGGCGCTGACCAGTTCAACCTTGTTGCTCGAACCGCTGGCGCTAGCATCTTCGGCGACCGACCAGTCCAAGGCCAGACCTTCACGACAACCGCCGACAGCGGACAAGAGCTTGTCTCGCTGACCGTCTCACTCCGGGATAACACGGGACTCGTCTTCGATGGATGGAAAGACTATCTAATCCGCTTTGGAACCATCACAAGCGGGACGCTGACTCCAATCCACGAAGAGGTCATCCGGCAGAACGACGACTTAGCGGCCAGTACCGACATCTACCACACCTTCACTTTCGATGCCCCCATCGCACTCTCGG
>JBGCDC010000533.1:0-2832 GCA_045105055.1 Phycisphaeraceae bacterium
CCGCTGCTTACAGCCGCAGCCGATCTCGCCGTTGTCACGCACGTCGTACCCGAACGCTTGGTGGATCCGCTGATAGCATTCTTCGTCAAATTTCAAACCCGCCTGCTCGAAGATGCTCTGCGCGACCATCGCCAGGCCGCCGGGCTGTGACATCGAGCCATAGCCCTTAGGCCCGCCCGATGCGATGCGGCGGGTGATGTAGGCGTAAGGCTTGTGCATGAATCCGCCGGTCGACCAGTCCTGCCCATCACGATACGCCGCAGCGAGCGACTGCATCGCGGGGACTAGGCTCTTGTCTTTGGTGAGCATGTAATACTCGCCCATGACGATGCCGTCGTATCCCCAGCCCCACGTCGGAAACCCCCCGCCGTTCTCCGGGTCGTACCGCTTGTCGGGGTATCGGCTCATCACGTGGCGGATGATCTTCGAGTACTTATTCTCACCACTCGCCATGAGCGCGAGGATCGCAGCGCCGTGCGCGTGGGGTCGGCCGAACTTACCCTCGCGTTCATACTCACGCACGAGGAAGTCGCAGAGCTCGATCATCAACTTATCCGAGCGTTCGCAGTTGTACGGAAACGTCTTGGAAAACTTGCCGACTACTTTGATCTGGATCTCAACCTTCTTTTCATCCTTCTTCGATCCTTTTGGCCAAACGATGAGTTCCAGCTTGCCATCGGTGCCTTGCGCCTCTTCGATCAGCTTGGCCATCCCGGTCATCGGCCCGTCCCAGCCACTAACGGTGCGTCGCCCAAACTTATGGGCGGTCGTCATATAAAACCCATTGGCACCGACGATGACATCGCCCGCTTGGATCTTGCCCGCAGCGGGCGAATTATTAAAAACAAACCGTACGGTGAACGCGGTCGGGTGCTTATGCGTGATCTGAGCGCGGATGCCTGTCGGCCCGACGTTCATAAAAAAGCCTTCGCCGAGCTTTTCAGCGATCGGGCTATCGTGGTAGCCGTGCAGCTTCAGGTTCCACGGAAAGCCGTCGGCCTTCTCGTAAACCGCCGATGCAGGCGAGGTGATCAAGAAGGTCAGCACAAAAAGGATCAGGCATCGAAACATCAGATGTTCTCGTGGGGTCGGGGAGGCGGGGTCACGCCTGGAAAGATCACAAAGCGCACTAAGCCATCATAGCCACGGCATAGCACCACCCGCAATACATCGAAAGAACTAATTGCCCTACTAAAAAGCCGGATATGCAAATGTTTATCGGTTCTAAGACGCTTAGCCCTGCTCTGGAGCGGGCTTTTTCATCGCCTCTTTAACCGCCAGCTCCTCATTCGTTTCCGGCATCGGTTTAAGGCCAAACATCTTCTCAACCGTACGAACGACCGGCATGTGGATCGGCTTCTTGTCGAAGTTAAACGGATCAAAGCCATGGCCCGCGGGCTTATCCATGTTGATCAAGTGCTTCACGAAGCGGTACATATCGTTCGTCGGCACGCTCTGCTTGGCCATCACCTTCGCCGCGATCGCGTTGTACTCGATCTCCGTCCCCATCTTGAAGACGTTACTCGTCGAGTGCCGGATCGGTGTCGTGCTGGCCCAAACGACCTCGGCACCGGTTGCCTTGAGCTGTGTGATCAATTGATTTAGATTCGCTTCGTATTGCTTGTCATCCGTCGTCACTACCCCGCCGACATGAATCGGCATCACGCGGAACGACTCCATCTTCGGCGCACGATGGATCAAGTCGCCTAGCCCAACGTTGATATGGATCAGATCCCACTTGGGGCGCGTGTCCTTGGGCAGTGGCTTGCCGTTGCGATCGTTGTAGCCGAGCAATTGATCAAGGCGCTTAAGCATATTTCCCGAGCTAGGTATTTCATCACTAGGCCAAGCCGCCATGGTCACCGCAGCACGGCCCTTCAAGTCAGCGCTCACTCCGCGCGCGTGCTGACTGTAGATTGAATCACCGATGATCAGAACGCGCGGCAGATTTTTCTCCTGCGCAACAGCTGGCATGACCAGCAGCATCAACAATACAAACGCGACTAAGCGGAAACATATGGTCATAGGTCAGGCCATCAGTTGGTTGAGGTTGCCGTTGCTGTCTGCGAACTTCTCTGCGGGGATGTCCATCGCTTGCAGCATCGTGACGAAGAGGTTGGCTAAAGGCACCTTGTTGTCGCCGACATACTCGTGCATGCTGCCATGCTTAAAGCCAAGGTTCTTGCCGCCCGCCAGTTGCAGCGGATAGTTCAGACCGCTGTGCGAGGCGTGCGGGTGAGCTGAGCCGTAGAGCACAAGCGTGTTGTCCAGCATCGTGCCCTCGCCCTCTTGCGTGCTGGCGAGACGCTTGAGGAAGTAGGCGTGGTTTTCATTTCGCCAACGGTCCCACTCACCGGAGATGATCTGCGGCCGTTTGTGCGCGATGTCGTGCGTCGCGCCCTTGTAGCCCAGCACGTAGTTCGCGTAGTTCCACAGCTCGCTGCTGCTGGACTGCTCGCTCTCGGTCATATAAGTCGCGTAGCGCGTCTGATCGGTGACAAATGCCAGGTAAACCAAGTCGTACATGCAGCGGATGTACTCGTCCGGGCCAGCTTGGTGATCCACCGTTAGATTCACACTGTCTTTGTCGACGTTCGGCAGCGGTGTGTGCGTCCAGTCATTGGTCCGCACCACGCGCTTCTCGATCTCGCGAACAGACTCAAGATATTCATCCATCTTTTGCTGATCTTCCGTGCCCAGGCGGCTGTGGAAGCTCTTGCTGTGGTCCATCATCAGGTCGAGGATGGACGCGTCACGCTTAAGCCCCGCGCGGACCTGATCGATCCCCTTGTCGCCGTATGGATTGAACATTCGGCTAAAGATATCGTCGGG
>JBGCDC010000534.1:0-3414 GCA_045105055.1 Phycisphaeraceae bacterium
GGCGTGCCCCGCCCCTGCACAACCGTGCCTAAAGCGCTCCATAACCCCAGCGATCCGAGCGCCACAAACAGCACGCCCCCTACCCACACCTGCAACGGAAAGTGGAAGCTCGACAGGCCGATCGCTTGCTCCAACGCGACGACCGTGTAAGGCAAGACAAACAAAAAAGTACCCCAGAAAACCACGATCTGAAGAGCGGACTTCATCGCGGTCCAGGCCAACGAGCTACTGCAGGGCCGAAAGCCCGACGCGTCCAACTGCATCGGCCCAACCACCGTCGCCATCGACAGCGTCAACCCGCCCGATACAAACATCGCTGCGACGCCCAGCTCACCGCCGCCGAGATGCAGCGAGACCGTTAGGCAGTAAATCGCGGGGTAATACAGTGCGCCAGATAAAAACCAAGCCGTAGGCGACGCCGCAGGATTACGCGTCCACACTAGCCAGCTCGCTAAGAACGATCCGCCCACCAGCAGGCCAAGGTCCGCAAGCCAAAAGCTCATTAGCGCCGCACCGGTCAGCGACTCCGGAAAGAACCACGCCCGCGAATCGGGCATCATGATCAGCAGCGCCCACCAACACGCCACCGCGATCCCTTGAAAGAGGAAGTAAGCAGACACCACAAATCGAGGCGTGAACCTTGACGATACCCCGACGATCATTGGGTCGATCTGCATGAACGCGCTAGGCCTTCGCCTCGTTCATCTTCAACACCTGATCATCCGCGTGATACGACGAACGCACCAACGGCCCGGATTCACAGTGGCGAAAGCCAATCGACTCGGCCATACGCTTGTACTCAACAAACTGAGCGGGCGTGACCCAGTGCGAGATCGGCAGGTGATTCCGCGTCGGCTGAAGGTACTGCCCGATCGTCAAAATATCGCAGGATTCATGGACACCCGGATACGACGCGTTGGGATACGACACCGCATCGATGCGCTCCACAGCCGCTTGCGGCTTAGCAGGCGAATGATGCTCCCAATACGGATTCGCGTGATCCACCAGCTCGCCGCCCCGCCGCAGCTTGTGATCAAAGCCAGGCTTCTCCGTCCCGATATTGTCGTGCAGCGAACCGCTCGCGTGGACCGCTTGGTCGGCCGGGGCCATGCGATACGGATCAGGCACCTCAAAGGCATCTCGATTCGTCGCAGGCTTATCCGCGTTAACACCTACGACGCGCGTGCCCTCAGTCACATCGCGCATGATTTGTTCGATCTCTTCTTCGCGCTCGCCGATGCCGACCATGATGCCGGTCTTGACGGTTAGGCCCTGTGCCTTGGCCCGCCGAAGCAGCTCGATCGATCGCTCGTAGATCGCCTGGGGCCGAACCACTTTGTAGAGCCGTTTCACCGACTCCATATTGTGGTTCAAAATCTCAGGCCTTTCATCCAGCACAATCTGCAAGGCATCCCAATCGCCAAGAAAATCAGGGATCAAGACCTCGACTTGCGTGCCGGGCGACTGCCTCCGAATCTCGCGGATCGTCTCCGCCCAGATCTCCGCGCCGCCGTCAGGCAGCTCATCTCGGTTTACGCTGGTGATCACCAGGTGCTTGAGGTTCATGATCGCCGCGGCTTCGCCAACCCGCCTCGGCTCATCCAAGTCGTACTCCGGCGGCTTGCCCGTCTTAATATGACAAAACCCACAAGACCTCGTGCAAACATCGCCAAGGATCATCATCGTGGCCGTGCCGCGCTCCCAGCACTCGCCGAGGTTCGGGCACTTGGCCGACTCGCAAACCGTGTGCAGCTTGTACTTGCTCACGAGGTCGCGCGTCTCTTTAAAACCAGGGCCACTGGGCAGCTTCGCCCGCAGCCAGTCCGGTTTTTTGCGCTTAATAAACTCAAGCCCCGCACCACCATTCGCGGACGAGGCATTATCAAGAACCATACTGGAAAGATCGATCTTCATGAGACCGCATTGTAGGTCACCCGCTCAGAACTATCTATCCCAAGCCAGCATCAAACAATCGATATCCGGCATCAACCCATCCCACACAATAGTGCGTAAGGCTCACGGGTCGCTTACCTTCACACGCCCAAAGCCCCACGAAGCCGCACTTTCAAAGGTCGTCTTTTTCCCCAACGCCCCAAACACCCTCGCGCACAATCGGCGCACACTACCCGACAAACTCCCTCGATCCCCTCCAAGCCCACTGCGTTGCGACAGTAATGCTTTTGGATCGACCAGACACTTCACGATCGCTCCGTGTCGCCCTTCCCCCAGAAGAAACACCCTCTCATATACACCCCAGCCCATATCCCCGCGCGCACAACCCCGACAGCACCACAAAAAAACGCAACGCCCGTCAACGCATCTGCCTGCCATCACCACCACCGCCCCGCACTTTCATGCACCACGTGTGACGCAGAGGCGACAGCACCGCTCCATCACCGCGTAAGGGACGAGCGATCTGAAGCGATCACACCAGCCCTAAGAATCAACGCCCATCTTCTCGGCACGCTTCATTGCATACTCGCCACATTCAAGAGTACTCCGATGATGAGCCATAACAGATGAGCGCAGAAGAGGATCGCCGCGTGCTACTCGATCAGCTCGGTGAACCCGGTCACCAGCAGGTTGTTGTCCCGCAGCACGACGCGCTGCGACGACAGCATATCCTTCACCACCAGCATCTCCGCCGCATTACTGATCGGCCGCTTGACCAGCTCCCCGTTCTCACCCCGTATCGCAACTAGGCCCGAGTTACTCTTCAAGTCCCACGCGAACGCGTACTGATCCACCACTAAAACGTCTGCCATGCCATGCTCCTGTAAAAGTGTTAAAGGTCGCCAAACAGTCTAAGCCATCAGCAGCGACAAACCAGATCGCAGCCGCCGCGTCACACGCGGGCGGACGAGTCGCAGCACACACGTATAGACAGCAATAGAAGTACCAACATCTAAGTCCACCTTAGGCACATCAGCTATTCGCTTGTAACGACGCTCGCAACCAAAACGATCGCATCACACCCGTTCGCTTTCGCCGCTGCTTCGACATCTTCGATGCCCTCAGGGAGCGTCGGCACGATATCGGGATTCAATAAATTCGATGAGCCATCCACCTTAAGCAAGCAATACCAAACAACATTGGATGGCTTTAGAGACGCACTATGCCCGCGCGTACTCAAATTGATTTCAGAGGGATCCACACCAATAGCATGCGAGAAGCTCGGCGAACCCCGGCCACGGAAGGTCAATTCAGGATTCGCCTCAATCAAAATCGTATTGCCAAGGCCATCCGAATACGGACTGAGCGTATCGGACCATAATGCACGCCGACTCCCGTCAGGAGAAACCCTGAAGCATTCGAGTTCAATCGTTGCGTGGTCCGTGAATTCAATCACCGCTTGATTCGGATAGGCCGTCCCATCAGTAAAAAATCTCACTCGCTCCGGCTGCTCTTTGCTAC
>JBGCDC010000535.1:0-13110 GCA_045105055.1 Phycisphaeraceae bacterium
TTTTGATGAAGCCTCGCAGATCCCAGTATGGGACGCTATCGGTGCGATCGCACGCGGGAAAGAAGTCATCGTCGTTGGTGACTCGAAGCAGCTTCCACCCACGACGTTCTTCAGCACGCTCGAAGATGAAGAAGACAGCGACCTCGACGACCACGCGGTCGAAGACATGGAATCGATCCTCAAAGAGTGCAACGCCTCGGGTGTGCCAGGCCTCCGTCTTCGTTGGCACTACCGCAGTCGGCATGAATCGCTCATTACCTTTTCCAATCACCACTACTATCAGAACGAACTACACACCTTCCCCTCACCCGTTGAACGGTCTGAAAAACTCGGTGTCACTTTCCGTCATGTCGAAGACGGCACCTACGACCGAGGGGGCACACGTACGAACCGTGTCGAAGCCGAGCAGGTTGTTGCACAAGTTGTTGCGATGCTGCTAGACCCTGCCGACACCGACACAATCGGCATCGTCACGTTTAGCCAGGCTCAGCAAAACCTGATCGAAGACCTGATAGACGAAGCGCGTCGTAACACGCCCGAGATCGAACGCTTCCTAACTAACGATATTGAAGAGCCGGTGTTCATCAAAAACTTGGAAAACGTGCAGGGTGACGAACGCGATGCCATCATCTTCTCGATCGGCTACGGCCCAGACCAAGACGGCAAACAGAGCATGAACTTCGGCCCGCTGAATAAAGAAGGCGGTGAACGCCGTCTCAATGTCGCGGTGACGCGCGCTCGCCGAAGGCTGATTGTGTTTTCGTCGATGACTAGTGACGCCATTGACCTGCGTCGCACCCGCGCGACTGGCGTGCGCGACTTTAAGACCTTCCTCGACTTCGCGCAGCGTGGCCCCGAAGCGATCCCCAACTATGAATCGATGTCGGATGACCTCGATTTTTCGCAGGGCTTTGAGCGTGTCGTACACGACGCCCTGACCGAGCACGGCTGGGATGTCGACACGCGCGTAGGCTCCGCGGGCTACCGCATCGACCTTGCGGTGAAAGATCCGGGCAATCCGGATCGCTACCTGGTCGGTATCGAGTGTGATGGCAAGTCCTATCACAGCGCAAAGACCGCACGCGATCGCGACCGCACACGCGAGGCGGTACTCATCGGCCTAGGCTGGCGCATCGAGCGTGTGTGGTCGACGCAGTGGCAGATCGATCCGCAAGGTTGTTTAAAGCGGCTGGTTGCAAGTATCGAACAAGCGATCGCGGTGGCCAGGCAGGAAGAAGCTCAGAAAGAGGAGCTCGTCGCCGAACCCGAACCGGTGGAAAGTGATACCGATGAAAATAAAAATGAAGAAGAAACGGACTGGCTTTATGCCTCTGCCCCCAAGGTAGAAGATACGGATCAGCTTGAAGGACAGCTGCCCATCTATAAACCCACAGCTCTGACCCGTCGCGAAACGATGGTCAAAGATCTCTACGCAGAATCCGCAAAGGATCGGTTGATCAAGGTGTTGGCGAAGATCGTTGAGCAAGAATCGCCGATCATGCAGGAGCTTACGATGCGTCGGTTGGCCGAGGGTTTCGGGGTGACACGGGCGACGCAACGCTTCCGTGAACGGTTCTACGAGACACGTGATGCAGCGATGGATCAGGGACTCATCAAGCAGCTCGGGGAAGTGCTTTGGCAGGCCGATCAAGACCCTGCGACGTATCAAACGCTACGCGTTGCGGGTGATCAAGATGACGCACAGCGCGATATCGAGGACATCCCGCTCGTTGAATTAGTCAATTCGTGTGCCCATGTTTTGAAGATGCAGTTTGGATTACCACGCGAGGATCTGATCCGTGAAGCGGGCAAGCTGCTCGGGATCACACGCGCGACAGCTCGCGTGGCTGACCAACTCGACGAAGCTGTGCAGGTTCTCATCGATCGCGGTGAAGCGAAAGAGAGTGAAGACCGGATCACCCCTGTAAACGAGATTTAAGCCGTTACTGCGGTCAATTTATTTTGATTGGAATGAATGATCCGGTTCGCTAGTTACGTCTTTGATACGACCTTTAACACCTTTTTCTTGACGACAACCACTTTTAACATAGTATTAAGTAAGTGACCGATCGCCTGACCAATTTGACGCACCTATTTCTCGCGGCGATTTTCGTTGCGGGGCTAGGGCTGTCGCCACACGGTTTTGGTATGGCATACGCCTCTAATGTTGGTCCAACATCGGGCAAGAACGCGTGTTGCCAAACCGAACCCGCGGGTGAAACCAAGCTTGGGGATCAAGTATGTGATCGCGATTGCTGCCCCGAGCAAGTGCCCGGCCAAGATTGCCCGTGTTCGTGCCCGTGTAATTGCTGCAAGGTCATGACGCGGACGGTGAATCTGTTCACCGCACACCCCACCCTAGCCACATTGCCTGAAACCACCCCGCAATGGGTGCGACCAATGCCCTACAGCTTGCCAGCATCCGCTGTGCTGAGCGTGGACATCCAACCCCCTATCGTTTGATCGATCTCGCTGGGTAGCTGCGCGCGTTAACCGTTCGGCACCTCTGCTGTCATTGCGCTTTTTCCGAGCGCAATTTACGTCTTCGATTACACAAACGATAGGGAGCGGGCCGAGATGGACCTGCACAAACTTTCTAAAAAAAGTGATTCAGCCACATCGGCTGTTAGCGTTTCAACAAGCGTGCCGTTGCCAAAACGCAAGCTGTTGACGCGTGTTGCATTGCCCGCGGTGATCGTGCTCGCCACACTATCACTGGTGGCGTACGCCGCGCGTGACGCGATTCGTCCCGCGACGCAGGTACAGACAACCCGCGCGGTCGCTTTATCATTATCCAACCCAGTTAGCCAGCAAAACCAAGCCACGAAGAACGTACCAACGACAGTCGTCGCACAGGCCCCCGGCTGGATCGAGCCCGATCCCTACCCGATCTATGTCGGCGGATTGGCCAACGGCATCGTGAAAAAAATCCATGTACTCGAAGGCGAAACCGTCGCAGCGAACGATGTACTCGTTGAGTTAATCGATGACGACGCGAAGCTCTCCCTTTCACTAGCTAAAGCGGAACTCGCTAAAAGCGAGGCCGCACGCGCCGCCGCACAGGCCGACCTAGAAGAGCCAATCGCGCTACAACGTACCGAGGCGATCACGCACTCAAAAGTGGACGCTAACCAGGCCACCCTGCTTCGGCTTGACGCGGAGATCGGGAAAGAGCAAGCACGCCTAGATGAACTCGCCGCCGCTTACGATCGACTCGAGAAGCTATCCAAGCAATCAGTCTCCGCGCTCAAAGTTGAAGAAGCAAAGTACCGCGTTCAGAGTCAACGCGCCGCGCTAGAAGCAACACGTCAGCGTCGGCCCGAGCTGGAAGCACAACTACAAATAGCCAAGGCCGAGCACCGCGCCGCCAAGCGTGATCTAGAGTTAAAAACGCAGCTCAAGCGCATCCATGACGAAGCCGTCGCCGCGCGTGATGCCGCTCAAACGCGCGTCGAAGAAGCCGAGCTCCGCCTTGAACGCATGATTATCAAGAGCCCGATCGATGCTGTCGTCATGACTCGGCTTGTCGGCCCAGGCAGCAAAGTGATGCTCGAGATGGACGGGCCACACTCATCACACGCGATCCATCTATACAACCCCGAGCAGATGCAAGTCCGTGTCGATGTCCCGCTTGCCGACGCGGCCAAAGTCGGCCTAGATCAACGCGCGGAGATCGTTGTTGATGTACTGCCGAATAAAACATTTAACGGCCGAGTCACCAGGCTCGTCAACCGCGCGGATATCGCAAAAAACACCGTGCAGTTCAAGGTCGCGATCACCGACCCCTCACCACTACTTAAGCCAGACATGCTCGCACGCATCAAGTTTTTTAGCGGCGAAGGCAGTGCTATTACCACTCAATCCAATACGGGATCGCCCCAAGGCTCGCCTGTTGCCATCAAGCAAAGTGCGGTGGTTGAACGAGGAGAAGAACGCTTTGTCTGGTGGATTTCGCCGATCGATCAACGCATTACTCAGCGAGCAGTCACGCTCAGTCAACCCCGCGCCGACGGCACCATCATCGTTACCAGCGGGCTCAACCCCGGCGACCTCATCGTCGATCAGCCCGCCTCAACACTCCAAGAAAACCAGCGTATTCGTAGCGACGAACAATCGCGATAAGTGAGCTCCACCATGGCCATGATTGAATGCCGACAACTCACCAAGACGTACCGCAAAGGCACGAGCACCATCAAGCCGCTTGATGCGCTTGATCTCGATGTGGAGAAAGGCAGCTTCCTCGCGCTCATGGGACCAAGCGGGAGCGGCAAGACAACGCTCTTGAACCTCATCGCGGGTATCGATCAGCCGACATCTGGCTCACTCACTATTGATGGCAAAGACATCGGAAAGCTCAGCCGAAGCAAACTCGCGTCATGGCGGGCCGAGCACGTTGGGTACGTGTTTCAGCTCTATAACCTAGTGCCGGTCTTAACCGCTTATGAAAACGTCGAGTTGCCGATGCTACTGCATTCGATTTCACGCAAGCAAAGGCACGAGCGCGTCAGCACCGCACTCTCCCTGGTCGGCTTAGCCGACCGGCATGACCACTACCCAAGGCAGCTCTCTGGCGGACAAGAACAACGCGTCGCCATCGCTCGGGCCATCGTCACCGACCCCGACATCCTCGTCGCCGACGAACCCACCGGAGACCTCGACAAGCCCTCCGCCCATGCCGTGATGAAACTGCTCGTACAACTCAACGAAGAACTCGGCAAGACCCTCATCATGGTCACTCACGACGCCGCCACTGCCGAGTACGCCGGGCGCACGCTGCACCTCGATAAAGGCCAGCTCGCTAAACAATCTGTTGAAGCAGCGTTCTCCGGCGAAACCGCCACAACACAAATCCACGACGGAGGTGCAGCATGATCCGCCTCAAGTACTGGCCATTGGTTCTTAAACAAGTCGCAAGACACCGGGTCCGGTCGATGCTGACGATCCTCGGCGTCGCGATTGCGATGTACCTCTTCGTCGCCATCCAAGCGATGCAAGAAGGCGTTGCGAAGACAACACAGGCTACCGCCGCCGACACGACACTGGTCGTCTACCGCGAGGACCGCTTCTGCCCGTTTACGAGTCAACTGCCTGAGTATTACCTTCCGCAGATCGAAGCGATCGATGGTGTCGTCTCGGCGGTTCCGATCCGCGTCGTCGTCAACAACTGCCGAGCGTCGCTGGACGTCGTCACGTTCCGTGGCGTACCTCGCGATCGATTCGAATCAACTATTGGCCTGAATACGAGCTACCTCGCTGGGTCATTCAATGATTGGCAGCGTCGCTCTGATGCGGCACTACTAGGCCAAACCCTTGCTGGGCGGCGCGGGCTAAAGGTCGGCGACCAGTTCGAGGCGGCGGGGATTACGACCTATGTCGCAGGCATCCTCGACTCCGACGAGCCACAAGATGTCAATGTCGCTTACGTCCATCTGGACTATCTACAGCAGCAAGTCGACAAACGCCTCGGCACCGTCACCCAGTTCAACGTCAAGGTCGAAGACCCCGCAAAGCTGGAGTCAGTATCAGCGGAAATCGATGCGCTCTTCGCCTCGGCTGAGCAGCCGACGACAACGCGATCCGAGAAGGCCTTCGTCGCGCAAATCGCGGGCGACATGATCGAGCTCATCGGGTTTACGCAGTACCTTGGCTGGGGCTGCCTCATCGCGGTGCTCGCGCTCGTCGGCAATGCGATCGTGCTGTCGGTACAGGACCGGATCAAGGAGCACGCAGTCCTACAAACACTGGGCTACCGCAGCTCGTTGATCGGTCGGCTCATCGTGACCGAGGCGGCGCTGCTTGGCCTGATGGGTGGACTGCTCGGCGCGGGCGCCGCGATGTTGACGCTCCGTTTGACTCGACTAAGTTTTTCGGTGGATGGGCTGAGCATCCCGATCGAGGCTGGGCCCATGCTATTGGCTATGGGCTTAGCGTTGTCGATCGTGCTCGGTGTTGCCGCGGGGTTGGTCCCTGCGGTACAAGCGGCGCGGCGGCCGATCGCAAGTTGTTTTCGTGCGGTTTAACGAAAGAAGTATGATGCGTTTGTTGCCTTTTGAATATGCTGCTCGTAACCTCGGCCGATCTCCGCTGCGCCTATTAATCAGCGTGACGGGGAGTGTATTGGTGGTCATCTTGGCGATTGCGTCCTTCGCGTTTGTCCGTGGTATGGATCGTTCGCTAATCGGATCGGGCTCGCCAAGCAACGTGATCCTGCTCGGTGCGGGGAGCGAAGAGAGTATCGAACGAAGCGAGATCAGCACGTCCGTTGCCAGCCAAGCTCAAGCCTCAATTTTCGGGCTTAAATCAACTGCGGGCCAAGCCTACGTATCGCCAGAAATACACGCGGCACTTGGCGTGGCAATCGAGAAGAACAGCGAGCCTATTGGCCAAGCGGTCTTCCGTGGCGTGACGCCCGCCGCATACAGCGTGCACCCGCAAGTCCGACTCATTGAGGGGCGCATCCCGAAAACGGGGGCCGACGAATTACTCGCGGGCCAACTCACTTCGTCGCGCCTAGGGCTCGCTGACGAACGCTTAGCCGTCGGGCAGACACTGTTTATTGACGACCGTCCATTCATAATCGTTGGCCGATTCGCCGCACCCAACACCGTGATGAACGCGGAGCTATGGATCCCCCTGACCAGTATCCAGACACTGACTCGACGAGAGTCTGTTTCGTGTGTCGTGCTAACGATGGACGAGGCGGAGTTCGCGGATGTTGATTTGTTTGTGAAGAGTCGGATCGACCTCGAACTCGCCGCGATTATGGAAACGGAATACTACGACCAGCTCAGTGCGTTCTACAAGCCTGTGAAAATGATGGTGTGGATCACCGCCCTGCTCATCGGCGCAGGCGGCTTGCTCGGCGGGCTCAACACGATGTACGCTGCGTTTGCATCACGTATCCGTGAGGTCGGAACGCTTCAATCACTTGGCTACCCAAGGCGATCTATCGTCATCAACTTCCTGCAAGAATCATTACTCGCCGCCTCGGCAGGTTCGGTGATCGGCTCACTGATCTGCTTACTCATCCTCGACGGCATCTCGATCCGATTCTCTATGGGGGCCTTTAGCCTACTCGTCGATGCTCCCACAATCGGCTTCGGGATCGCGGCCGGCCTGTTGCTCGGCTTTATCGGATCGATCCCCCCTGCTCTGCGCTGCCTACGTCTACCCATTGCCGAAGCACTTAAAGCGAACTAAAAACACCCACCCTTGAAAGGTATTGACATGTTGATTAGACAAGCCAAACACATCACACGCCTCGCAATTCTTGCCGTCATGACAGTCACGCTCATCGGCTGCGACAGCGGAGAAGCATCCAACACTAATGCCCCAGCTATTGGCTCAGTGCTGCCCGAAGCGTTGTTCCTAAGCGAAGCACCAGAAGGCATCCAAACCATCGCAGATCTTAAAACCAACGCAAAAGAAGGCGACGAAGTCGTTGTCCGTGCAATCGTTGGTGGCAATCTGAACCCTGTCGTCGATGGGCGAGCCTCTGCTTCGATCATCGACGCGGGTATTGAAAACCCCTGCGTCGCTGAAGACGACCATTGTGCGACGCCTTGGGACTACTGCTGCACGCCGCAGGAGGAGATCACGAAGAACCTCGCGACGCTACAGATCACCGACGAAGCAGGTAAGGTCCTCAAGGCCGAGCTCACCCCGCGAATCCAGCCCTTAACCACCCTCGTCATCAAAGGCATTGTCGGTCCGCGTCCGGACGCACAAGTCCTGACCATCAATGCACAAGCCATCTATATCGAAGCCGAGGCGAAATGATGCGCCTGGAGCGATGCGTCTTGTCCATCTTGCTTAGCTCGGCTTACGTGCTGTTGATTGGCTGTGCGCAGCCTCGGCCGTTCGACGATCTATGGGTGCAAGCTCGGCCGTTTCGTAGCGAACTAAACACGATACGACCGCCTTCGGATGTGTTGGAGCGTGACCGTACGCAACCGTACACAAGTCAGGCAGTAAATCCGACAGGTGTGATTACGCTGCACGATGCAATATCGCTGGCCCTCCAGCAAAACCCTACGCTCAAAGCGAATGGCTGGGCAGTCACAGCCGCTGAGGCCGAAGCGATGCAGCTCGGCCGACCGCGTAACCCAACCGTCACGCTGGGCGTTGAAAACTTTGGCGGCCCCGATCGTTTACAAGAACTGCCCAGACAGACGCTACGCATTAGCCAAGTCATTGAGCTAGCGGATAAACGCAACAAACGACAACGATTAGGCGAAGCCAAGCAACGACTCGCCGCATGGGACTACGAACAGCAGCGCATCGAAACTGCTGCCCTAACTGCAACACAATACGTCAGCGTATTCATCGCTCAAGAGCGTGTTGCACTGACACAGCAGCAGCTCGGGCTGGCAACCACGGCCTACAACATCGCCGACGAACGGGCGACAAATAACGTTGGCCCGGGCTATGAGCGGGATCAAGCGACCGCACGTGTCGCGTTAATACAGATTGAGGTGGATCAAGCTGAGCAAGATCTTGTTGCCGCGAAGGCCGACCTCGCTGCATCATGGGGTGCAAGCCTGTCACGCTTTGATGAAGTCGAAGGCAACCTTCAGACGCAAGTCGATCTCCCCTCACTTGAAACCTTGCAAGAACGATTGCAGGAGAGCCCACGTATTGCACGATGGGCGGATGAAATCGCGCTGCGGCATCGCAACATCGCACTGCAGCGAGCCAACGCCGTAACTGACCCGAGCCTCGGCGGCGGCGTCCGTTATCTGTCCGAATTAGATGAAGCCGTTGGTGTTGCCGAGCTGAACTGGCCCCTGCCGCTGCTTGATAGAAATGAGCATGGCATCCTTGCCGCGCGGCTGCGTTTATCTCAGGCGATCGCTCAACAAGACGCCGCCGAAGCTGAGGCAAGCCGACGCCTCACGCGTGCTTATAGCCGAGCGATTGCAGGTGCAAACATACTCGCAACCATAAAAAACAAGGCGATCCCTGCCGCCACATCGGCATACCAAGCGGCTCAAGAGGCTTACGATGCGGGCCAAGCAGAATACCTCACCGCACTCGACGCCGAGCGATCGCTGCTGGAACTAAAAAGCCTAGAACTCAACGCGATACTGGCCTACCACACCGCGATCATCGATCTTGAGCATATCACCGCAAGCGCTATTGATACACAAAACTGACCGCTTATCGCCTTGTATCTGCGGTGCGTAAAAACTAAGTATTCGATCGCAGTACAAATCAGTGAGTATCGACCAAGGCAACCACGCTCTACTTCTTTGATGGATTCACAATGATTTCATCAATATAAACCCACTGTTCTCCAGTCTGAATCTCAATTTTGATGAAGCGAGCTTGGACCCGTTTTTTGCGTTCACGTTGATCGGTGAGCAACAAGATCGTCTGCGGCGAGATCCCTTTAGCACGCATCTCCCTAAGCTTCTTCTTGTTATAAAAATGAATCGAGTTGTATCGGCTGTTATTGACGGCAAAGCTCTCTCCATCGCCCGAAGTGCTGATGATGAAACGGTTGGGAAACCCGGCCTTCGCTTGCGAACTAAGCAGGGTATTTATGCCAACCGAATCGATCTCTATCGCCTTACCAAGATCAATGATCAAATCGATCGACTCCTCACGCGGGGCAAAGCTGATCCATTGCTTGCTCTTCTGATCAGACTCCGCGAACTCACCATCCGTTAATTCAGCAAAGCCCGATCCGCCCGCGGCGGTAGCCTGCTCAGACTTGGGGCCAGTGACCGATTTACCGATCGCAGCGTGGCTCTGAATGTTGCTAGACGAATCAAAGAAAACTTCTTCGAAGATCTCGGGGTCCATCTCGATTTGTGGGTCAATCAATCGGCAAGCCTTCTTCGCGAATCGCTGCCCCATTACGGTGTAGCCCGCAGGGGGGAAGTGGCCGTCGTCGAAGCTGAACCCTCCCCACGGGTTGACGCCACGATTTAGGTCATCCGTGTTGATCCAGTCCCCGTTCGTGTTTTCTTCACCGAGCTTCTGCTGGATACGACGAACCAGTTGGCCATCCGGGAATCGCTCAGCATCGCTCCAGTAGTCATTGATCCGGCCGACAACAAAATTGATGTCTTCGATAGCCAAGTCCTCTTTTAATTGATCGAGCACCCCGAGAAAGCTCTTTTCATAGACGCTTCCCCAGCCTTTGCCCGCATCCGCTTCGCCCTGCATCCAGATATAAGTCACCGTATCAATCGGTTGCTCTCGTATCGCTCGGCGTGTCACATTGATCAATCCCTCGTAGAGGCTGCCGTTCGTCTCGGGCTTCGCGTCCTCTATTCCCTCAGGCGGCTGCCAATCCTTGTACCACTGCTTAATCGGCTGGCTTGGTTTAGCGTAAGCGGTGACGAGTACCTTGTCCTTACCGAAGACATCTTCGACGCATTGCCGAAACGAAGCAGGCAATGGATCGCGCATGTTCGACTGCCCTGAGAGGATGAATAAATGCTTGCCCTCATCAGCCGCACAAGCGGGTGATGGCGAGATCACAAATGTTGCCACTAAACAAAGCAAAAAAAGAAAAGAGCGGTAGTGCATTAACCTATTCCATGTCATACATCACGGGACATTCGTTAGACAATATCGTAACACCCATAGGCGACACAGCTGCTGAACAAATACAAGTCGAAATCCAGAGTAGCTATACGACACAAGCAAGACGGGCAACTTCACCCGATCGCAGTACGACGAGGGATACCAAGTTTCATGTCGATACAGCCCAAAGAGATCGGCCGATCGTTTCGTACACCGGCTCAATGTTGAAAAAATCGTGCTGGCCTACCGACTCGCAAAATGCCTTGGCCTGTAGCAAGCCTATTAAAAAACACCCCCAATAACTGGGGGTGTTTAAAGTGGGCGATGGGGGACTCGAACCCTCGACCTCACGCGTGTGAAGCGTGCGCTCTAGCCAGCTGAGCTAATCGCCCTCAAGTCCTTTTGACCACTACTTCGTACATGCTAGATGCCGTAAGTAGTGTCTGAGGGTGGCTAAGCAGTACATTCTAACAGGCTTAAACCACCCCGCCAATCTGCCTGCCTTCGCCTCTAGTGGACTTCGCGGTAGGTTGATCAATATGTACTATTCAGCGGGCTACTCTTACTTTTCCGCCTAGGCGCGCAATCGTCTTTCCCGTGTCCAACCTCACCGATCTGAGCAAGTACCTCATCGCATTAAAGGCATCGCTCAAGGCCGGCATGTCGCGTTTTAACTGGCTCGTACTGCTTCTCGTGAACTAAATGAACTGCCCTGCTTTCATGACAAGCGGCCACAACAGAGGAGCATAATCGCTACTATTTTTCTGTAAACAATGCCGCGAACAAGCGGCCCGTAATCACTACCTCTACCTATCCGTCAGGATTCAATGCGTAGTTTGACGCTTCTCACTTTCTAGGAATATCAAGATGCAAAAATGCTCATTTTGTCTTGCTCTATATCTCGTCGTCGGCCTGTTCGTCGTTAGCCATGTAAATGCGACGCCTGAACCAGTCCGGGTCTATCTGATGGTTGGCCAGTCCAACATGCAGGGTAAAGGAAGCATCGAGGGCGAGGCGACCAACAGCCTTCGGCATTTGGTCCAGAATGATCCGAACAGCCAGTTTCAGTTTCTTGTCGAAGAAGATGGCACGTGGCGGGAGCGTTTGGATGTGTCGATCCATTACGATCTGTACCCGTTCAGAGAACTCCGGTACGGCCCATTAAAACCAGGCTACGGCGCTTCTGCTGGCCAGATCGGTCCGGAACTTGGCTTTGGGCATGTGATAGGCGATGCCACTAAGGGCCAAGTCTTGCTTATCAAGGCTGCCTGGGGAGGCAAGAGCCTAGGGCATAACTTCTTACCCCCAAGTGTCGGCAAATATACTCGCCCAATCGAGCCAGATGATCCTGGCTATTTCTATCAAAGGATTCTTCAACTTGCCAGAGAAGTTTCTGTAAATATCGAGACCTACTTACCTGGTTACAAAGGACAAGGCGTTGAGATTTCCGGCCTCTGCTGGCATCAGGGATGGAACGATCAGTACGGTGGTCTCGATGCGAACTATGAGCCCCATCTCGAAGCCTTCATCCGTGATATCCGAAGCGCTGAACACGGCCTAGGCGTGGCGGACCTTCCCATCGTCATCGCGAGCAGCGGAATGATTTCCAATGAATCTCCTGTTGTGCAGGGACAACTCGCCATCGGGGATACCAAGCGATATCCGCAGTTTGCTGGCAATATTGCGGTGATTAATACGGATAAGCCATATGGGCCGGACAAGATGGCATTTAAATTCTACACGGAGAATTCGCCGGACAAAGTGAGTTATCACTGGAACAATCACGCGCACAGCTATCTGAACATCGGCCGAGCCATGGCGGCGGAGATGCTCAAGCTCGACAAGCCCAATCTGCCCGCACGTCTCTTGGCCCACGGCTGCGAACAAGGCGTCCAACTCATCTGGCAACTCGGAAGCGAGAAGCCCGAAAGCGTCTATGTCCTACGCAATGGCAAGCGTCTAGATGCCAAGCTTTCTCCAACGCAATCGGCCTATATTGATACCACCGCCCTGCCGGGCCCCAATAAGTACGAATTAGTCTTTGACTTGCCTTCAGGCAAACTGGAACTCAGCGCTTCCTGTGACACCTCGGCCACGGACCTTAGCGCTTACCGCAGCATGCAGGGCGTGATGCTCAACTGGAAAGCGCGTGGCAAGTACGATGGCTTTCGCATTACGCGCAACGATAAGGTCATCGTGGATCATCTGGCCGCTGATCTCCTGAGCTTCGAAGACAAAGACGCACTGGCCAAAGGCAAGGTCCGCTATGCCGTTGAGCCAACCACCGGTAAGACCACCCCGGCAGAGCTAGTGGTAAACCTTGGGCCTATCGATGCCGACGGCGCACTGATTTATGAGCCCTTCGACTACCCCTCTAACGTTGGTGAGCCGCAGAGTATCCTCGGAAAAGGCGGGGCCATCGGTACCAAAGGCGTGTACATCTATCTGGGCAACCGGGAACTCGATAGAGCGCCTGCAACGCTCGCGCGAGGGCTAAGCTTCGGTGCACTACCTGTGACGGGCAACCGCGGCAGTAGCCATCGCTGGTGTAACGAGACCTACATTGAGCTCGAC
>JBGCDC010000536.1:0-4728 GCA_045105055.1 Phycisphaeraceae bacterium
GGTGACCTACGACGACAGCATCGACTTTGGCGTTGAGTTCGAAGGCATCAACGTCGGTTCGACGACCAGTGACAACGTCTTATCGAATTTTGATCTATTCGACTCGACGCTCGGCCTGAACTACCTCATGTTCAACGGTGATAATTTCCGTCTTGCCGTGCGCGCTCTGAACGCTACCGGGCGATTCGATGTGTTGTCTCGCCCATATCTACTTACAGCGGATAACCAGGAGGCGACGATCAACGTCGGTCAGCGTGTCCCGATCCTGACCAACTCGCGCGTCGATGAGAACGGCAACATCATCAGCACGATCGACTACGAAGACATCGGGATCATCTTGACCGTCACGCCGCAGATTAATAGCGAAGGCCTAGTGGTTATGGATGTTTCACAGATCATCTCATCGATCGCGGATCAGGCGATCCCCGTAGCGGCCGATCAAAACGCGGTGGTATTCAACCAGCGTGAGTTGACCACGCAGGTCGCTGTCGCTCATGGCCAAACCGTCGTCATTGGCGGTCTTGTGCAGGATCAGCTCACCGAAACGATCCGCAAGGTACCGCTCATCGCTGAGATCCCGCTGCTTGGAGAGTTTTTCAAGCGGACCGAGCGAAGCAAAGTGAAGACGGAACTGCTCTTGTTCCTCACGCCTGAAGTAATCCTCACGCCCGATCAGTTGACGCCCGCATCGGAGAAGATCAAATCTGAAAGCGAGACGCTAGAGAACGCAGTCGAGCCAGGCCTTCTTGAGAAGCATCTTGAAAAGCTAAAAGCAACGCCGGGTAATGACGGCCAAGACTCTCGCCCGACGCCCGGCGATAACGATGCACAAGAAAATGATGCGCAAAAACAGGAAGAAGATGTCTCTCGTAGTGAACAGCGCGAGTTGTTACTCGGGCGTATCGACGCGTGGCGTGGATCATCAGATCGTGACTGAAACACAGATTGATTAATCAGGATCGCTACCCCGCCGACGGCTCGATCTCGCTCGGCTATATAGGCTGCTTCTTATGAACTGCATGCGTCTCTTATTGTGTCTGACCTTTTGCCTGCTGTGCGCCTGTGTCTCTGAGACGCAGCGCGTCGAAGATCCGATACCACGCACCAACAACCCGCTACCACAAGAAGTGCTGCGCGTGCCCCAGCAGTTGCAGGATGTCTCAGGCGATCTGCTCCGTTATCATGCTAAGCACCAGGTCCTACCCGCAACACTTGAGCAGCTTGTCGAAAAAGGTTTTATCTCGCCGGAGCAGTACGCGGACTTGCCCGACTATGTCTATCACCCGCAAGGGCTTGGCGTATTGAATGATGGCCGGATGGTAATCCTTGTCGACGCTAAGGTGCGGATCGAGGGCCACGCATGGTGCATCGTCCGCGCCGCAAATGGCGGCCCGCGCACGATTCAGTTCAACGTCACCCCGATTGCGTTAAACGAACTCGAGGCCGCCGTGCGTCAACAATGATCGTAAAAGTGGACCGATTATCCCACTAGAGTTTCGTCTGCTGCGTGGTGTCCCGGCTGCGTCTCCCTGCGACTATGTAGTCTGGTATGAAGCTCGACTGTGCGTACGGATCTGACGTGTTGCGGGAAACGGTAATCACAGAACTCGGCGTTAGTTTAGGGTTGGTGTTTTAGAGGATTGCTCTCGCGAACCACTTTCGATGACCTGCGTTTAATCTTTTTGCCACTCGCCGGACTCAATGGTCCGCTTTGTCGTTTCGTGGCGGTACGCGAACATCTTCTCTAGTTGCTTACGGATCAGCCACCCGCCTAGCCACTTGCCAACGAGACTGAGCGGCGGCTGGAACTCGACTTCGTCACGCAGCAGGGTGCCGCCCTCACCATCATCTATGAAGTGATGGCGATGGTGCCAGTAGCTAAATGGCCCAGACACCTGCTTGTCGGCAAACAGATGTGGCGGGTCGTACTCAGTGTGCTCGGCAACCCATCGCATCGGGATAGGCCCCTTGCTGCCTTTCAGCACGACCCGGCTACCAGGCCGTAGCGATCCAGCTGACTCGATAACCTGCATATTCTCCCAAGGCGGGATCAACAGTGTCAAAGCATCAGGACTTTCATGGAAATCAAATACTGTTCGGGGAGGTGCCTTGATATGGCTCTCCTTGACATATCGCATCCGTGGAGAAAAGGGCCCTGGCTGTTCGGATCGAGACTCGGTTGGGATGTCGTTCATAAATGATCCAAATCGTACTGAGGGAATTGATGTACTAGATGCCACTTAGAGCGTGTAGCTTCAGTGTTTCAAGCGAGACGAAGTTGAGCGTAGCTTCGTCACAAGCCTCCAAGATGACGAGTGGTGCTACGCCTTCTTCCATTGCTTCCTTCCAACGCAAGACACATAGACACCAGCGATCCCCGGGTTCCAGTCCCGGGAAGCCGTACTCGGGTGCCGGGCTCGACAGGTTGTTGCCAAGCCTCTTAGTGAAGTCCAAAAACTCCGCGGTCATCTCCGCACAGACAACATGGCGTCCCTGGTCGGCTTCGCCCGTTCGGCAGTAGCCATCGCGGAAGAAGCCGGTCATCGGATCAGAGCAGCACGGCTGCAATTCACTGCCCAATACGTTCCGCTTACCAACTCGATTCTTACTAATCATATCCAAGCCTTTTAAGTACTTTCTATCTAACACGATAAGTTAGAAGAAGTTTTTGCGTACAGGTACGCGAGTCCAACTCTATCCCTGTTGCTAGGGCCCGTATGGGGCTTGATCGCGGTAGGTCGTCACCGACCCGCAGCCGACATACATCAGCCTTTCTTACGGCGGCGTTTACGTGAAGTGTTCGATTTGTGCTTTTGATTCGACGCACCGCTTTGCTCGCGGCGTTCGGCGAGTAATGCTGCGTTACGGGCTTGTTCTGCGTTGAGTTTTTGGAAATTGATGTAGCGTCGCTCGTCGAGTTCGCCTGATTCGATGGCTGGTTTTATCGCGCAGCCAAGGTCACCTTCGTGGCTACAGTTACTAAAACGGCAGGTGGACACAATGTTCTGGATATCCGCGAAGAGCTCGAGCAGCCCGTCTTCGCAGTCGGGCAACTGGAGTTCTCTCACGCCTGGGTTATCGATGAGGACGCCGCCTCGGGGTAGCCGATGCAGTGAGCGCGAGGTGGTGGTGTGCCGGCCTTTGGCGTCTTGTTCTCGTATTCCGCCCGTTACTAGGTCGTCTGCGCCCAAGGCGTTACCCAAGGTTGATTTTCCGACACCTGAGGAGCCAAGTAGCGCGACGGTCTGCCCCGGGCTGCACCAGTTCAATAAGATTTCGACGTGTTCGGTTTTTCGTGCATCAATGGCTTGCACGCTTAGTCCGGGATGGAGTTGCTCGGCCTGCTCGCATAAGACTGTTGGGTCGTCACAGAGGTCGGCCTTGGTCAATACAACAACTGGCGTGGCGCCCGTCTGCATGGCGAGGGCGAGGTATCGCTCGATTCGTGACAGGTTGAAATCTTCGTTGCACGAGCTCACGACGAAGAGTGTGTCGATGTTTGCAGCGATGGCTTGGGGTTTGAGCTCTTCTCCCAATGCTTTTCGCTGGAGCAGGGTCTGCCTATCGAGCCTTTGGATCGCGCGTTGATCTTCCGAGCGAAGTACGAGCCAGTCTCCGACGGCGATTTCGCCTGCGGATTCTGCGAGCGAGACAGGCACGCGGAACTCTCCCGCCTCACCTAGTAGTAGGACGTCAATACCCAAGTGCGAAGACACACGCGCGACGAATGTAGATGCCTGCGTTTCGGCGGAGAGCTGCTGTTGGAAGAACGGCTTCCAACCAATATCAAGCAATTTTTGATTGTTCATCGCATGCGAGCATACCGGATATGTTGCATGCACTCTTGCGATTAAACATATGAGTGTCGCCGAGCGACCGCGTGTGGTGTATGTGGGGGTAGAATGTCCCGCGTGGCGTCTGAATATCCATCATCTTTGGCGACGGCGGTACAGGCGTTACGCCGGGGGCCTGAGCATGATGAGGAGAATTGGAATGCAGCAACGCATGGTCTAGGTTGGGTCGCGAGTGTAGTCGGTGCCGTGATCCTAATGCGAGCGGTACTCGATCTCGGAAGTGCGTGGCAGATTGTTGGCTGTGCGATCTATTGCGTCGCCATGGTCTGCACGTATGCGGCTTCGACCTTATCACATCTGTATCGTCGTCCGGCTGTACGCGATTTTTTTCGTACGGCAGATCAGGCTTTGATCTTTCTTTTTATCGCAGGTTCTTTCACGCCGATGGCCCTGACGTATTTGCTCGAAGGTGCGTGGTGGTGGTTGACCGGCAGCATGTGGTGTATCGCGCTGATCGGCTTCGTCTCTAAGGCAGTGTTCTCACACAATGTGCATATCGGTAACGTGACGACTTGGTTGTATGTGGTGGTGGGGTGGTTGCCTGTGCTGGCGATCTGGCCGCTTTATAAGGCCATGCCTAGCGGGCTTTTTGTTGCATTACTCGCTGGCGGAGCGTGCTACACGCTTGGCCTAATCTTCTATCACTACGACCATCGCGTGAGGTTCTGCCATGCCGCGTGGCACCTCGCGGTTGTTGCCGGTAGCGTCTGCCACTACCTCGGCATTCTGTTCTATTGCACAAGCGGTGCGGCAGCGTAGCATCTGCTCCAAGAACTCTAAGCCGTCCTTAGAACTGCTGGATTGTCACGATAACTACGCAGGCCTGAATTGGCTTCATCTGTTTATTCGCTTCGCCTGTAGCTATTCGCACGAT
>JBGCDC010000537.1:0-5720 GCA_045105055.1 Phycisphaeraceae bacterium
CACGAGATCGCCTTGCAATGGGGCGTCCAAGATTTGTCCGTGGTGTTCTGGGAATTTGTCGAAGCCGACTGATCACTACACAATCACACCGCTTTGTCATTTTGCATATAAGCACGATTGCGGTTTGTTATTCTGCTTTGATGATGAATCTATATATCACGCGATGGCTCCCAGTCGTCCTTGTTTTTTCGATGACAGTGTGCGGCTGCGCGTCTCAACCGAGCGAGAGTCGCCCGCCGAATGTCATCCTTATTAATGCGGATGACTTGGGCTATGGCGATCTGAGTTGTTATGGCGCGACAATGATCCGCACGCCGAATATTGATGCGTTGGCTGAGCGGGGAAGACGGTTTACCGATGCTCATTCGCCTAGTGCGGTTTGCTCGCCTTCGCGGTACGGGCTTTTGACGGGGCAGTATCCGCTGCGGCGGAATATATGGGGGCCGGTGAATCGGCAGCACCCGTTGGTGATCGGGCCGGACACGCCGACGCTGGGCAAGCTCTTTCAGCAGTCTGGCTACGACACGGCCTGCGTCGGTAAGTGGCACCTCGGTGTCGGCGAGAAGCAGACCGATTGGAATGGTAAGCTCGCGCCAGGGCCTAACGCCTGCGGCTTTGACTACTACTTCGGGCACGCGGTGGTGAACTCGAGCCCGCCTTATGTCTACGTTGAGAACGACGGCATTGTCGGCTACGACCCCAAGGACCCGATCATCTTCCGCAGGGGAGCGAAGTCGCTGACGCAGCAGTTTCCAGAGAAGGGCACCGCGGGCGTGGGCGGCGCGGAAGCCGCTCACTTGCTTTACCGCGATAAGGAAGTCGGCACGACATTCGTCGAACAATCTACCCGGTGGATTAACGATAGGGCCAAGGATCAGCCGTACTTTCTCTACCTCGCGACCACGAACATCCACCACCCCTTCACGCCAGCCCAGCAGTTCGACGGTACGAGTGAAGCGGGGATCTATGGCGACTTCGTCCACGAACTGGACTGGATGGTTGGCGAGATCGTCAAGGCCGTCGAAGCACGCGGCGAACTCGACAACACGCTGATCATCTTCACCAGCGATAACGGCGGGATGCTCAATATGGGTGGCCAAAAAGCCTGGGAAGCGGGCCACCGTATGAACGGCGACTTACTCGGGTTCAAGTTCGGTATCTGGGAAGGCGGCCACCGCGTGCCAATGATCGCGGCTTGGCCCGGGCGGATTCCCGAAGGGACAACGTCAGATCATTTGATCAGCCAGGTCGATCTTTTCGCGACACTAGAATCATTGCTCAATCCGGATGCGGTAGACGCTGGCGCAGGGATTGATAGCGTGAACCAACTGCCTGAATTGCTCGGGCAAGTAGACGAGCCGATACGCGATGAGCTGGTTGTCCTTAGCAATCGCCCAAGCCACCTCGCGATCCGAACGGCACGTTGGCTGTATATCCCCGCGCAGGGCGAGGGTGGTTTCCGCGGTGAGCAGTGGGGCAAGCATCTCATCAGCGGCGTCGCTGCGATGAAAATCACCAAGCAAATCAACAGCGATGTTGTCGATGGCAAGCTCAAGGCCGACGCACCCAAGGCACAACTCTACGACTTGATCAATGACCCGAGGCAGACCCGCAACGTAATTAGCGAACACGCCGAGGTCGCGAAGCAGATGCAGTCGCGCGTCGATCATTACCGCAGGCAAATTGGTAAGAAGAAACCGGTCGGCTGGATCGCGCCGAAGTGAAATGCACTCATCCCTTTGTCGGCGAGACCGCATCGACGAGGTGTTGTAGGACGTCGTCGAGGCTGCCGTGGAGGATCTGCATGCGGCCGGCGATAGCGAGGGTGGCTAGGCCGTGCAGTGCGATCCAGTATCGGCCAGCGGCTTTGCGGGTTTCGGTTTCGAGTTTTTTGTTGGTCAGGCCTGACGTCGCTAAGCGATCGCGGACGACTTGGTGCAGGCCCGCGAAACCGCCTTGCATGATCTGATCGAACTGCTCGTCGTCCGGGTCGACCGGGGTGGCGAACATCAGGTGATAGAGGTTGGGATTTTGGATCGCGAACTGGACGTAGGCGCGTGCACCGGGCATCCAGTCGTGGTCGTGTTTACGAGTGGAGTCGCTTGCGCTGCAGCAGTTGTGGTGGATCATCTCGAAGCCGCGGGCGATGATGTGGCGGTGCAGGTCTTCGAGGCCGTCGACATAGGTGTATAGCGTCATCGCGCCAACGCCGATCGCTGCTGCGATACGACGGATCGTGACCGCGTCTTCGCCGTCGTCTTGAAGCATGTCAAAGGCGACCTTGACGATGAGGTCACGTCGGCCCGTGCGGTCCAGTTCTTTCCATTGACGGATGAGGCTGGCGTCTTTTCTCTTGGTACTCGTAGGTGCCATGGTCACCGTTAAATTTGTAAAAGCGTGTGAATCGGTTTGACATCCTAGATGTCACTCGTACAGTGTACCAGTGAAACCGTACGCTGTACGGATTGGTCTGCTTGTTTTTTTAAATAGTTGATATCCGGGACGATGAACCAAACCACTCAGAACAACGCCTCGCCACGAAAGCACGGAGCGCTCGCATGGATCGGCTGGCTTGCAGCCTTTGTCGTCATCGCGGGGCTGATCGGGCTTAGCGGCTTCTTCTTTATGCAGTCCGCCAAACAAGCGAAAACGATCGTTGATCTTGAAAAGACGGTCGCGGACTCTAAGGCAGGTCCACCGCCGGACGCCGGTCCGCCGCCGACCAATGTCAAGGTTGCTCAGGTCACCAAGCAAAAGATGCAGCAGCGCGTCATGGTTGTCGGACGACTCATGGAGGTCAAGCGCTCCGTTGTCGCCGCAGAGATCGAAGGCCGAGTCACAGAATTGCTTGCACCAGCAGGGCGAACCGTCATTGGCGGCGAGACCGTGATCGCGCGAATCGATCCAGTGTGGTCGAATCTCGCGGTCGAGCAGGCGAAGGCCGACGTCGCCTCGGCTCAGGCCACCGCGCGTCAATCCGCCCGCGAACTGACCTTGCTGGAAAATCTTGTCAAGCGGAATGCGACCGACCCGCAAGCGGTCGACGATGCGATGGCCAAGGCCGAGTCTGACGCGGCGAAAGTCTTGGCGTACGAAGCGGCTCTTCATCGGGCTCAAGAATCAAATAAACGTGTCGAGATCATCGCGCCGTTCGACGGCATCGTCTCCGCCAAGCTCACCGAAAAAGGCCAATGGCTCGATCCCGGCTCGCCGGTCGTTGAAGTCGTTTCCAATGGCCAGATCGACGCGGTTATCGATGTGCCCGAGCAGATCATCACGCAGGTACCCAAGGGCACGCCGATCGAACTCACGATCACGTCGCTAAACCTCACGATCACTGGCGAAGTCATCGCGATCAATCCGGACGGGTCTAATGCGGCGCGGACCTACCCGGTCAAGGTGCGTGTCGATGATCGCGACGGCCTATTGAAAGTCGGCATGAGTATCACCGCGCGTGTGCCGATCCGTGCGGAAAAGGAATACCTCGTCGTGCCACGCGATGCGGTCCAGTACGCCGGGACCGGACCGCAAGTGTGGATGTCGCTGGTGATGCCTTCGTCGGCACCGGGTTCGATGCCACAAGGCATTCCGATGGATGTCGAAGTGTTGTTTGGCGTGAATGGGCAGTTCGCCATTGAGCCTAAGCCGAAGATGCAAGGCATGAACCTGTTGCCGGGGATGGATGTGGTGGTTGAAGGTGCCGAGCGATTGTGGCCGACGCGGCCGATGATCGTGATGAACGCCGACGCAGAAGCTGATGCGCCAGGTGAAGGCGACGCGCCTAGTCAACAAGGCCAGCCGCAATAATTGTGTATTCGAGTCATCGCGCGGCAAGCCGTGTCGATTCATATTTATAGATGAGTACTTGTTATGGACCCGATCCGCTTTGCAATCGATAACCCCGTGAAGGTCGCGGTCGGCGTGATCCTGCTGCTGCTGTTCGGCGCGCTAGCGGTGGTATCGATCCCAGTGCAACTCACGCCTAACGTCGACCCGACCATCATCACCGTCAGCACGGACTGGACGGGCAAGAGCCCGGAAGAAGTCGAACGCGAAATCATTGAAGATCAGGAAGATGTTCTCAAAAACATCTCGGGTCTGGTGAAGATGACCGCGACCGCGACGCAAGGCCAAGCCGAGATCGAGTTGGAGTTTGCGGTGGGTAAGAACCTGCAGTCAGCGCGTGTAGAGGTGAGCGACGCGCTGCGTGAGGTGCCGGAGTATCCGGAGGATGCGGACGAGCCGGTGATCACCGATGGCGAAGCGGGGCCGGGCAGCCCGATCGCGTGGTTGCTATTGACCAGTGACATGCCGGGCTTTGATGTGCAGACGCTTGGGGACTTGGCGAACGATCGGATCAAGCCGATGCTCGAGCGGGCCGAAGGCGTGAGCGAAGCACGCGTCTATGGTGGTCGCGAGCGCGAAGTCCACATCCAATTCGACCCTGAGAAAATCGCACAACGAAAGATCACCGTCACGCAGCTCGGCGAGGCTCTGCGGCAAGAAAACGTCAATGTCTCAGCAGGCAATCTAAGCGAAGGCCGATACGATCCGCGCGTCCGTGTGCTGGGCCAGTACGACAACCTCGAAGCGATCCGAGACACGATCGTGACGCGCGACGAGGGTGGGCCGATCCGTATCCGTGACATCGCGGAGGTGGACTTAGCGTTCTCGAAGCGTCGCTCGTTCGTGCGTTCGCGTGGTGAGCTGGCAATCGCGATGCCGGTTTATCGTGAGCCGGGCAGCAACGTGATGCAGGTCATGGACAATCTCAAGGCCGCGATCGCCAAAATCAATGGCACGGACAAAGATCGCGGCGTCCTCGAATCGGTCGGCGCCAAGCTCGAACTGGAACGTAATCTCGACCGTGACCCAGCGCTCAAGCTACGGCAGGTCTACGACGAAACGGGCTACATCGAAGACGCGCTGTCGCTGGTGCAAAACAACCTGATCATCGGCGGAGTGCTGGCGGTCATTGCGTTGTTGTTGTTTCTTGAGCTAGGCCGACATCCCGTGCTCGTTTTGATCGCGACACCCGTCCTCATCGTGTTGATGCTCGGCGTCTTAATGCTGGGAACTTATACGCCTCTGTGGTGGACGGCGGTGGGGCTGTTAGTGCTTGCGGGTTTGGTAGTGCTTTATATCGCTCGTCCGACGCTGATCATCGCGATGGCGATCCCCATCTCGGTCATCGGCACCTTCGTCGTGATGTACGGAGCGGGACGAAACCTCAACGTGATTTCCCTTGCTGGTCTTGCATTTGCGGTGGGTATGGTTGTAGACAACGCGATCGTCGTGCTCGAGAATATCGACCGGCACTTAGCAATGGGTAAGAAGCGTGCGCAGGCTGCATACGACGCGGGCAAAGAGGTCTGGGGGGCGGTGCTCGCCTCGACGCTAACGACGTTGGCGGTGTTCCTGCCGGTCCTGTTTATCGATGAAGAAGCGGGGCAGCTGTTCCGTGACATCGCGCTGGCGATCTGTGGTGCGGTGACGCTGTCGCTCATCGTCGCGATTACGGTAATCCCGACCGCTTCGGCACGCCTGCTCCGCGAAAGGAAAGCGAAAACAAGCAAGCTCGACGTCATCAACCCCGCGCGCTATCTCGGCATGCTCGGCAAAGGCTTCGCGCAGTTGATCTACCTCACCTGTGCCCGTCATCCTGCAGGCGTCATCAGTCGCCTCGCGATCGTTGGGTTGTTCACTATTGCTGCGGTAGG
>JBGCDC010000538.1:0-3239 GCA_045105055.1 Phycisphaeraceae bacterium
GAACTCGAGCGAGCGAAGGCAAAATGCAGCGACGTCACTTCATTAAATCTGCGATGTATGGTGTCCCCGGCGTATTAGCCTCAGGCGGGCTAGGAGGCATGGCTCAAGCCTACGCCATCACCCCGAAGATTCAAGGCAACAAGGCGTTTACGCATCCAGGGTTGCTACATGACGAGCGTGAGTTGGCGTTCATAAAGAAGCAGATTGAGTCTGGCGATGAGCCATGGCTGAAGGTGTGGGGCGAGCTAAAACAAGCCTGCAATTTTTTCGCAGACCTTGGGCCTGACCCACGGCGAGAGGTGGTGCGCGGCCCATCCAACAAGCCCGATATTGGCGGTACAGAGTTCTCGCGCGACAGCGCTGCGGCCTACGCGTTCGCCCTTGCGTGGCAGCTTTCTGGGGATAAGGCTTACGCCCGTAAGGCCGTAGACATTCTCAACGCATGGTCCGCAACCCTCAAGCGAGTCGATGGTCACGACACAAAGTTGCTGATCGGCATGATGGGTATTAAGTATGTCAATGCCGCAGAGCTATTGCGATACTCCTATGACGGTTGGCAACGCGAGGATCAGTCACGTTTCAAGGCGATGCTCCGCGAGCAGTTCTACGAACCTATCAAAGACTTCTACCCGACGGCCAATGGCAACTGGGACGCATCGATGATTCAAACGATGCTCGCCATGGGCGTTTATTTGGATGATCATGACATGTTTGATCGTGCGGCAAGCTACTACCGTGAAGGCGGGGGTAACGGTGCGATTACAAATTACTTCAATGAGTTTGGACAGTGTCAAGAGACCGGCCGAGATCAGGGCCACACCCAGATGGGCCTAAGCTTCCTTAGTTGTGCTTGTGAAATGGCGTGGAAGCAGGGTGTCGATCTCTACGCGGAGGCGGACAATCGCCTTGCGCTCGGTTTTGAGTACACGGCAAAATACAACCTTGGAAATGACGTGCGTTACGAGCCCTACAAGAGTGTTGAGGGTCGATACCACTACCGCAAAATATCAGCGAAAGGCCGAGGCGATTTTGCCCCGATCTATCGACGATTGGTTTATCACTACCATCACCGATTAAAGATGGACATGCCGTTCTCACGACAGGCAGCAGAGGCCGACAAAGAGGGGCGCAGCCTGAAACGAGGCTGGGCCTATTTCCGCTGGACCGATCTGATGTTCGTTAGGCCCCCCGGCGAATAAGCGTAGACGCTTTTACACGGCGTCCATCAACCCTCCGCCATCTCCAACGGAACGCCGCCAAGCTGGCTGATGGCTTCGAGGACGATGCCCATGATGGGGGCGAACAGGAAGCTCATCAAGACGAAGACAACAATGAAGGGCAGCCAACCGGCGGCGCGCATGCCGTCGCTATTTAGCAGGTCGGCGTAGCCTCGGCTGAAGTTAGCCAAGATGTGCGAGCCATCGAGCGGGGGGACGGGGATTAGGTTGAAAATCGTGAGCACGACATTGGTCGAAGCGAGGAGCCAGAGCAGGTCGAACCCGTTTTTGGCGGGGGTATTTTCTTCGGGTAGATCGCCGGTGACCCGGAGCCATGTCGCCGCGGCGAGCAGGGCGATGATCGCGAGGATGATGTTGACTGCTGGCCCCGCGGCCGCGACTTTGGCCTCGGCGAATCGGCCTTTCATGCGCGTCGGATCGATTGGCATCGAGCCCCACGCGATCCCTGTCACGAGCATCACCACGATCGATAACGGCCCCATATGAATCAACGGGCTAAACGTCATCCGCCCCTGTATGTTCGGCGTCGGGTCCCCAAGTCGCAGCGCCATCCAGCCGCGCCCCAGTTCGTGAAGCACGATACTAACGACGATGCATGCGATCCACGACATGTAAAAAAACCGGCCGTAGCCATCGTCGCCGAAGAGATTCTGGATGAATAGGTGGTCCATGCGAGATCGATTCGTGGCGTAAATCAGCGGGCATCCCGCGAGGTGTGGGGCAGGGCAATTGTACCCCCACGCAGAGCTGTCGCTTGCAATGAAAAACCCCGCCAATTAGGCGGGGCTTTAGTGTTTAGCGTTGTGTTGTATTTCGATCAGCCGCGTCGTCGGCGGGCGATCAGCAGGCCGCCGAGGCCGAGCAGCGCGAGCGAGGAAGGTTCGGGGATGACAGTTCCGTTGATGGAAAGGTTGTCGATACCAGCGTGATTGCCTGTCTCATTAACGCCGCCTAGTTCACCTGCTTCGATCTCCAATGTGTAGGTTCCAGAATCAGTTAGAGCGACGGGGGTAAATGTAGCGGTGACGAGTGTGCCGACGCCAGCAGTAGCACCGTTAGACACATCGTCAATAGAAAATACACCGCCGACAGCTACATTAGATGGATTAAACAGGGTGACCTTGAAGTCCGCTCTTCGCGTGACGTTTTGAGCTTGGCTTCCATTGATAGCCCAATATTCAAAAGTTACATCCTCGATCGTGACGCTACTGCCTGCGGAGACGGTGATGTCGACCGTAGTGACCCAGGTGCCGCCAGCATTACCGTAGTTCAAGGCCGGGGCGAACATGTCCTCGGTGACCTCTGCCGGGGCTGTACCATTACCATCGAAAAGATTGATCGTGGAGGTCATATCGCCAGGATCATCGACACCGTTAGTCGTCCAGTTCAGGTCAGACGCCGTAGCTCCAGAAGCCGTACGCGCGTCGAAGTTTGTCGATGCAATCACGTCTGCGTGGGACGTACCTACGATCGCGACGCAGGTTGCTGCCGCGGTGATGAGTGTTTTGGTGGTGTGCACTAAATTCTCCTTAGAGGGTGGGTACCGAGATGGCAATTCTGAATACTAACACCCCATCATTAATATGGACTACTAGTTGATATCTAATAATAAGCCCGGATCTGGTGAAATGCAAGCGGATTACGTGAAAATGTACGGGAATGGGCATTTAGGTTTACGGAGGCTCAGTGTCTCTCTAGAGGGCTCTGAGGGAGATAAAAGCGATAAATTCACCGCTTGTGCTCCGGGCTCGCGAAGTCGCTCATACAGCCTGCGTCCCAAGCCTCGGGCATGTTGCCGTGGGCGGGGATGCCGCCGGCGTCTTTGAGCATGCGGGCCATGTGCAGGCAGTTCCAGACGAGGAAGGTCGTGTTGCGGTTGGTGAAGTCGTTTTCGGGGCCGCCGGATCCTTCGTCCCGGTAGCTGGGGCCCGGGCCGGCCTCGCCCATCCAGCCGGCGTCGGCTTGTGGGGGGACGGTGTAGCCGATGTGCGAGAGGCTGAA
>JBGCDC010000539.1:0-2962 GCA_045105055.1 Phycisphaeraceae bacterium
GACGAATCCGATGCTAGGCAAGATGACCCCGCAGCAGTGGGTTGACCTGCACTGTCGACACGCCGAGATGCACTTCGGCCTGATTGAACTAAAGGACGCATAGCTCCAGGCGGAAGCCAGGAGCCGACGGCAACAAAGCGCTTTGACGCATTGCCCAAGCTCGATCATCGCTGCTCCTGGCTTCCGCCTGGAGCTATGAAAGACTCACCCCAGTGCAAGGACGCACCCCATGACCGCTATTTTTACGCCGACGATCCCGCCCGCCCCCGGAAGTTCTCCCCCCGGAAGTTCTGCGGAAACGGCCTCCGAAAAGAACGCAGACAAAGGCCAGGGCACACGCCGACGCCTGCTCGATGCGGCGGCTGAGTTGTTCGCGACCAAGGGCTATCGCAATGTCGCGGTGCGTGACATTTGTGAGCAGGCCTGCGCGAATGTTGCTGCGGTCAATTACCACTTTGGCGGCAAGGACAAGCTGCACATCGCCGCGATCGATCACGCCCGCCAACGTGCGCTGCAGGAAGATCTCACGCCGGTTGGGCCTAAGCCGACGGGTGCGTTGACCGCGGAGCAGAAGCTGCGTCGGCACCTGCACGCGATGCTCGGCCGAGCCTTTGCGACCGGACCCGCAGGGTGGTACTTGCAGATCGTCTTGCGCGAGATGGTCGACCCGACCCCCGCGATGCAGCATGCCCTAAACGATCACCTCGGCCCACACCAACGCCGACTCGAAGCCATCGTCGGCCAAGTGCTAAGCCAAGACCCCGACAGCGATACCGTGAAAGACACCGCCTCGGCACTGCTCGCCACGGCCGTCTATTACCACGCGTGCCGACCGGCGGTACAGCACCTGCGATCTGATTTTGAGTTCAACGCAGATGTCGCAGAGCGATTGACGAATATGCTGATGGGGATGGTATTGGGCGCGGCGGCGAACGCTTGAATTTGAACACCAAGACGCCAAGACGCCAAGACAATATTGAACCACGAAGGCTCGAAGGGCACGAAAGAAGGTAAATACAGATTAGGCCGTGTCTGAAAACAATGAGGGGAACAGGCATTCCTGCCTGTTGCAGACCGAAGGTCTGATCCGAACCATAATTCGGCTGCGCCGATTGACAGGCAAGAATGCCTGTCCCCCTTATGAGCCTATTTTCAGACACAGCCTAATCTTTGTCTTTTTCTTCTGTCTTAACTTCGTGGCTTCGTGGTTCATCTACCTTGGCCTTGGCCGCCTCTTCCGCTTCGCGTTCGGCTTTGAGTCGCTTTCGGCGTTCGATGATTTCGGGGTGCACGTAGTTGGGGTCGTTTTGCACCGCGGGGTGGTTGTCGATGACGTAGTTGCGTGGCTTGCCGGTGATGAGCGTGTCGCGCATGATCGCGTTTGGGTCGCCTGCGGAGGTGGGCGTGAGGCGGTTGGGGTGGTTGACCAAGCTCGCGTCGAGTTCGTCGTTGCGCCTCGGTGCCGCGAGGAGATCGGGGCTGAGCACGAAGACGGTGTCGGGGCTGAAGGTGAGGATTTCAGCGCCGTCGAAGGTTTGTTGGTTGAAGACCCATCCGCCGCGTGGGCTTGGGCCGATGTAGTCGGGTCGGCTCATGAGCGCGGTGACGCCAGGGGCCTGCATGAGGTAGCGGTGGCTGGTTCGGCTGTCTCCGACGATCGGGTTGAAGCGATCGAACTGATGGGGCTTGTTGTCGAAGCGGTCGAGCAAGAGCGACCCGACGCCGAACTGCCCTAGGCCCGGCTGCATGAGCCGCTGGGATGCCGAGTTGGGGCCGCTATCGCCGACGTTGCGATCGACGGGCGTGCCACCGACTGGCCCGACGTACTCCTGTGCGACAACGCCGCCGCTCAACGACAACGCGAGCAGGCCAGCGGACAGGTTGAGGGTTCGGCAACGCATGTACACATGATATCGGCAAGATCAAGGAATCAAAAAAGCCCTACATTCAATCGCTCAAGTGACAAAAGCATTTTTAAGCCGTAGATAAACGCAGATATTTTTTGCACTTGCCTTGATCTGCGTTTATCCGCGTTCATCTGCGGTTTCTAATGGTTTGGGTGCATGGTTGGCAACCTCTCGATGCATCAGCGTTTACAATTTGAGGATGTCTCAATTCAAAGCGGACCTTGCTGACTTCGACGCCATTGCGGGCAAGCTCGATGCCTTGCGCTCGGCACTGGGCTCGGTCATTGTTGGACAGAACGATGCGGTAGAGCTGTTGCTCACCGCGCTGCTGTGTCGGGGGCATGTGTTGGTGGTCGGCGTGCCGGGGCTGGCGAAGACGCTGTTGGTTCGGACGTTGGCCAAGGCGGTCGGGTTGGATTTTTCGCGGATTCAATTCACGCCAGACATGATGCCCAGCGACATCCTTGGCACGGAGCTGATTCAGGAAGATGAAAAAGGCGAGCGGCATCTGCGTTTTGTGAAAGGGCCTGTGTTTGCACAGCTGATCCTGGCGGATGAGATCAATCGTACGCCGCCCAAGACGCAGGCGGCGCTGCTGGAGGCGATGGCCGAGCATCAGGTGACGGCCGCGGGTAAGACGATGAAACTCGATGAGCCTTTTGTCGTGGTGGCGACGCAGAACCCGATCGAACAAGAGGGCACGTACCCACTGCCCGAGGCGCAGCTGGACCGGTTCATGCTCGCGCTGGAGGTGGGCTACCCGACACTCGAAGAAGAAAAAACAATCGTCGCGGATGGGCCAAGGATCTTGGCCGCTGCTGATGAGGTCAAGCCCGTCGTGACGCGCGAAGAACTGTTGAAGTTCGCGGATGCGGTTTGGCGGATGCCGGTGAGCGAGCACGTGGTGGACTACGCGGTGCGATTGGCCCGCGCGACTCGGCCTGACGATGTGGAGGCGCCGAGCCACGTCAAGCAATACGTCGGCTGGGGCGCGGGACCACGCGCAGGGCAGGCACTACTCCACGGCGCAAAAGCCGTCGCCGCGATGGCGGGCG
>JBGCDC010000540.1:0-2014 GCA_045105055.1 Phycisphaeraceae bacterium
ATAGGAGAGCCAACTCGTCAGCCCGCTGGCGAAGGCCCCTACGAAGCACACGGCCAACAGTATTTTCGTCGCGGATCGCATCGGGCAAAACAACCCATCAAAATCTTGAACTTCAGAATCATTGACATGGAGACCAGACTCCACGACTGGCACATGATAGAGAATTCGTGGCGGATGGGTGAAGCTAAGCCAGTGTCGCTCTTTGAGAAAACAATCTGTCGTGATCCTGGCCTATTCCTTTGGACTCGTTCCTTTGAGCAGTCCTGAGAGTGGCTTCGAGAGAAGAGGAGGCCTGAAAGGTGACCTTCACCCGCTTTAGTTGACACCCGATCAGATTGCAGTTTGCTCAAAATCCGCGGGGCTCACAAAGCCCAGCGTCGAGTGACGCCTCTTCCGGTTGTAAAAGACTTCGATGTACTCGAAGACAGCCTCCTTCAGCTCTGCCCTCGTCTTCCAAGTGGTTTCAAAATACATCTCCTGTTTTATCGTTCCAAAGAAGCTCTCGACGCAGGCGTTATCCCAGCAGTTTCCTCGCCGACTCATGCTGCACTGGACCCCGTTTTCTTTGAGCACCTTCCTAAAGTGCTCGCTCGTATACTGACACCCTTGATCGGAATGATGCATGAGCTTCGATGGCATGCCGCGGCTTACGAGAGCCATGTTTAGGGCGCGCGAGACCATCTCTGAGTCTTGCTTGTTGTCCATCGCCCAGCCGACCACCCTGCGTGAGTACAGGTCAATGACGACGCAAAGAAAGAGCCATCCCTGATTCGTTTGCAAGTAGGTGATATCCGAGGCCCAAACCTGGTTTCGCTTCTTCGGGTTAAACTTGCGGTCCAAAAGATTTGGTGCCGGCATCGTCTCCTTCGCCTGCAACCTTGGTTTGAAGGATCGGCGTTTGACGCGCCCAGTAATGTTATTGGCGGCCATTAGCCGAGCGACTCGTTTGCGGCTGACCTTTACCCCAGCTTCGCGAAGCTCTCGATGAGCTCTTGGGCTTCCATAGGTGCCACGACTCTCTCTTGAGATCTCGCGAAGCTCGCTAACAAGTCGGCGATCTTCTATTGATCGATTAGACTCCGGTCGCTTCTTCCAAGCGTAGAAGCCCTGGCGAGTGACTCTCAGCTTTCGACACATGAAGGAAATCGAGAAGTCTCTACGAAGGCGCTCGATCACTTCCATTTTTGTGAGTCCTTCGCGAAATAGCTGCTCGTTTTTTTTAGAAAGTCTCGCTCTTCCCGGAGGCGTTTGACCTCCTCACGAAGCCGGAGGACTTCTTCTTTCTCGACATCCAACAAGCCTCCTTCGGGGGCTTGTGCCCTGGCCTTCTGGATCCATAGCCGTAGCGTAGATTGATTGAGGCCAAGGTCGCGCGCGACCTTGGAGACGTTGCCGTCCTTGAGCGCGAGGTTTACAGCCTCGTCCTTCTGTTCCTGCGTGTACGTAGCTCGCTTACGCTTTGCCATCATTGACTCCTTTGGTTTAGTGTACCGAGGTGTCAACTAAAGCGGGGCAGGGTTATGGCTGATGTGTTTGGCGGTTGCTAAGGGGTGCGGACGATGATCCTGGCGTCCTCGGTTTTGTTTTAGTCCCAATCTTCTTCGGGGCCTGCGAATTCCGCGCTCCAAGTTCCTTTGACGTTGAAGAGTCCTCTGACCCCGCCGAAACGCCATTTTCCGTGGGCGCGTTTTCCGTCCTCATCGAGCGTGCCGCTGTAGATCAGTGGGATGTGCTTTTTATCGGGGACGACGCTTGATTCGCCGTTCTTGTCGATGACGGCCATGATGGGCATCTGCTTTTTCCAGCTGATCTTTTTGCCTTTGAGTTTGCCCGAAATCGTGCCGGTTCCCGGCGTACCGCCTTGTTCGACATCATCTTCGATCCAGCCTTCGAAGGTTTCGTTCCCGATATCTTGTAGGGACATGGTGAAGGGCACGTGGCCGAAGTGTTCGTTGAGGGTTTCGAGGTTGTATCGGTAGGTGCCAAGCCAACGGCCTTGGAAGTGCGCTTCGTG
>JBGCDC010000541.1:0-4345 GCA_045105055.1 Phycisphaeraceae bacterium
GGTTGGCATCACGTAGGCCGGGCTTTAGCCCGGATGAGTATTCGCGGTTGTTGATTCCGGGCTAAAGCCCGGCCTACAGAAAGCACTGTCCGCATCGATCCTGTTCATCCTGCCGAAAACGAATCCACCACAAGCTCACACCCGATCCAGCGCCAACTCGTGCGCTTCGTTGTAGCGTCTTCCGAGGTTGTGCCAGTCGAAGTGTTCGCTGTAGCTTTCGACGGTGTTGCGCATCGTGATGCGTTCGCGGCGGCTTAGTTCGGTGTAGCGGAACATGATGTCGGTGAGTTGGTCGGCCGACTCGTGGTAGCTCTTGTAGCGGCGGTTGACGCAGAACAGGCCCTTCTCTTCGTGGTCGGGTAAGAGCTGTGCGAGGTAGCTGCCAAAGCCCGAGAGGTCGGAGGTGATGGCGGGGACGCCGAGCGCGATCGATTCCAAAGGCGTGTAGCCCCACGGCTCGTAGTAGCTCGGGAACACGCCCATGTGCGTGCCGCGGACGAAGTCGTCGTACTCTAGGCCCCAAAGTGGGCTGACCGGGTTGATAAAGTCTGGGTGGAAGATGACCTTCACGCGATCTTCTTCGTGGTTGAGCAGGTTGCATCGGCGGAGCTGTTCGAGCACGTCGTCTTTCTTGTCGTCTTTCAGGTCGTGCGTGACGATCGGTGGGAGCCAGTCACGCTTCCATGCGTGAATTGATCGTCTAAGGCGCAGCCGCCAGTACTCGTCGACGAGCGCGTTGAGGTCGGGGACGGTGCCTCGTGCGGCGTGTTCGACGATGCGGTCTTGCATCTGCTCGGTCATGTGTTCAGCGATGCGGCGGAAGTCTTCAAGGTTCGTGACGGACTGAAGCTCGCCGATGTTGATGGACTTGACCGGTGCCTTGGTGATGATGAAGAACACGACGGTAGTGGGGGACTCTGCGACCTTGAGCCGGTGGTTCAGCCGGGCGAGGGATTCGATGCAGAGGTCCATGCCTTTGTTGCGGTACTCGTATCGGCCGGAGGTGAAGAAGTAGAGCGTGTTGTCGAGGTCGAAGGTGTAGGACGGGAAGAAGTGTGCCATCGTGAACTGATGGATACGCTGCTTGGATTGGTTGTGCAGGTTTTGGAATTCGTGGAGCGCGGCGAAGCGTTGGATGTTCAGGCCGTTGGGCAGGAGGACGTCGGGGTCTCTGCCTAGGAGGTGTTTGCATTCGAGCGCGGTGACATCGGAGACGGTGGTGAAGACGTGGCTGCCGTGGGCCGCGGCGCGTTCGACGCCATGCTGGAATTCGATGTTGAAGTGCTTGGCTTCTTGTGCGGCATCGAAGAAGGCGATGTGGTCGTAGAAGGCGGGGTTGTGCATGGCCAGGTATCGGCCCAGCAGCGTGGCGTGTGTGGTGAAGGTGATTGAGCCGGGCCAGTTTTCTTGGCGGAGCATGGGGATGCAGACGCCCGCCATCCATTCGTGGATGTGTGCGACGAGGTCGCGTCGTTCAGATTCGCGCTCGCCAAGGATGAACAGCAGCATGCGCACCGCTTCACCGAAGGCGACGACGTCGTCAGCGAGTTCATCGCCATCGGGTGTCGGGATGCCGTGGTCTGCCCAGAGGCGGTACTTCACATCCGCGAGGTACCGCTTCGCGTCGCCTACGTGCAGCAGCACAGCCTGTGGTCGGCCGGTGACGAGCCAGCGCCCGTACTCGACACCGTAGCCCATCTCGCGCATCTCTTGCACCGCTCGGCCGATTGGTGTGTCCATCTGATCTGGGCCAGCGGGCTCGAACTCGACCTGTGCGGTGTCGTGGTTATAAGGCCCAACAAGGCAGTAGCGCTTGCCCCAACGCGCCATCATCGACGGCACCTTGGTTCGCAAGACGGTGTAGATCCCGCCGAGCTTGTTACAGACTTCCCAGCCGATCTCGAGGAGGATCGGGTCGGCACGCTTGAGTTGTGCCCCGTTGTCTTCGTCGGATGTCACTGCGGCGGCGGTTGGCTTGATCGCTTGCTTGGCCATCGCGGTTGGCGAGCTGCGCGGCGCGTCGAGTGGTTTGTTCTGGATGGGCGGGGCGGTCTTGACCTCGTTTGGCTGGCTGCTGGGCTGAGCCTTGGGCGTGCGGTCAATGAGTGGCATGGCGGGTGACACGGGCTGGGCCTTGCTCGTCGCGCGTTGGGGTGTCGCCTTGCTGGGCTTCTTTGTTTTGGGCTGTGACTTCGCGGTTGTTTTCTTAGTGGCCCGCTTCGTGGTTTTTTTAGAAGCTTTTTTTGCCTTCGAAACAGGTGCGGCGGAGCTAGCACGCGTTGGCTTGCTTGCGGTCGTAGTCTTCTTTGCCGTGCTTTTTACCTTCGTTTTCTTAGTCGTAGAGGTAGGTGCTGCGGACTTTTTCTTTTTAGATTTCTTGGCCATAGACCTAATTGTACCGGGTGCTCACACGTGTTTGCGGTGATTGCTGGGCTATCATGTCTGTTATGCGAGAAGACCAAGCTTTTGCGATGGACCAGGCAATCGAGCGTGGCGACGAAGCGGCGCTTGAGGCGCTGCTTATTAACGAGCCAAGGCTGACCGGCACGCCGATCCCAGTGCCGCAGGACTGGGGTGAGGAGATGTGGCTAGGCCTACACCGCGCGGCTGAGTCCGGTTCGGCCGGGTTGGTTCGTTTGCTGTTGGATGCAGGCGCTTCGGTCGATGCGCGAACGCGCTTCCGTACACCGATGCATGGCCGGTCGACGCCATTAATCCTTGCGAGTCGATGCGGGCACCGCGAGGTTGTTGCGTTGTTGATGGAGCGACACGCCGAGGCGGACTTACTGGATGCGAACCACCGTAGCGCGCTGAGTTACGCCGCCGAGGCGGGGCACTCGGAGATTGTTGATCACTTAGTGGGTGTGGGCTGTGAGTTGGACCCGGTGGACGATCAGGGCCGAACGCCGCTGCACTGGGCAATCGCGGGAGGGTATACAGATGCAGCGCTGGCGCTGATCAAAGCAGGCGCGGATGTGAACCATCGATGCCCCAAAGAGTCCGCCGGCTATACGCCGCTGCATCGCTGCGCGACGGTGGGCCAAGCGATGGATGTGGTGGCCGATCGACTCAAACAAGCCGGGGCGGACGCAACATTGCGAGACCCGCGGTTTGGGAAGACTGCTGCGGAGCTGCCCGAGGCTCCAAGTGCTTTAAGTTAACGCGTTCATTCGTGCAGTCGCCCCAATCGCCGCGAGTCAGATCCAACCGTTCAGAAAAAGCTTCAGCAGCCTCGAAACGAGCATTTAGGCCTATTGGCCTTATTCGGGATCTCGCCCACGCCTGTAATGAATTGACTTGAGGCTTGGGGCGTCGTATTATTGGACTGCATTTCTATGCGACCGTGCACCGGGTGCGGTACACAATTGAGCGGAAAAGAAAAAAGGGACTGAAAACCATGTTGAAGAAAATCACATCATTTGTGGCGGCTGTCGCGTTTACGTCGGCGGCATCTGCCGGGGCGAGCTATGGCTTTGTAAACATCACGGGCAATAATGCGGGAGATGCCGCGATCGGTGAAGCCCAGTTCTGCGTTGAACTCATCGAGCGAAAGGGCGGCCAAGAACAACAGGGCGGCCTTGTCGAGTTCCTCTTCACGAACACCGGCTCAGACGACGCATCGCTTGTCCAAATCTATTGGGAAGACTCGAACGACCTACTCAGCTCGATCGCCGGCTGGGATACCACGACCCCATACACACCGGCCCCGAACTACGGCGTCGAGTTCGGCGGCGGCAGTGCGAGCCCCGGCCACCTACCCGGCTCAAACCCCAAAATTAATGACTTCTCGATTCAAGCCGAAAACAAGGGCGGCAAGTCTAAGAACGGCGTCGGCGCAGGCGAGAACGTCTCCGTCTACTTCAGCTACTCGGGCAGCTACATCGCTTTGCTCGAAGCCATGGACAGCGGCGATCTGATCGTCGGCACTCACGCCCAGGCATTTGCCAGCGGTGGCAGCGAGTCGTTCATCTCCGGCCCTAAAGGCACACCGCCTACCGGCGTCCCTAGCCCAACCGCAGCGCTCGCTGGCGTCGGCCTGCTCGGCCTGCTCGCGGCACGTCGTCGACGACGCGACTAAGCAAACCACAGCAAGAAACTCGAACACAAGCCCGCTTCATCGCGGGCTTGTTTTTTGCGCTACGCCTTCCACTTGATGTTGCAGCCCATTGATGGGATTTGTTCAACCGTGACTGGCTCGCCAGCGAGGACTTGATCCAGTGCCGCGCGGAGGTCTTTGCCGCTGGCTTGGCCGTCGCGGTCGTCGTACTGGCCCGAGGCGACGCGGTGGGGGCGTGTCTCGTCGAGTTGGCCGCGATAGACCAGCTTGTGCTCAGCATCAAACAAG
>JBGCDC010000542.1:0-6351 GCA_045105055.1 Phycisphaeraceae bacterium
TCACGATTATCTGTTTTAGTGGCAGAGGCATCTATGAGATGGACAGCACCATCGGCTGGTCCGGCCCAAGGCAATGCACGCCGACGTTCAAGGCTGAGACGTGTGATTGGCTAACGCTCTCGAACCATCGCTTCAAGACCGGCGGGGCGGGGGTTCGGTTTGCTGAGCCCGCGATTGTCCGCGCGTTGCGGTACAAGCCCGAGCTGATCTTCATCCTATCGGACGATCTTGGCAGTGATGTGCCCGGCTCTGCTCGCTATGAAATCAACCAAGATGCGCTTTTAGCAAGTATTCACGCACAGAATGACGTGCAATCGCCAGCTAAAATCAATACAATTTGTTTTGTGAACGCGGGTTCACTGGCCAATGCCGGTCTAGGTGGTACGCTTCAGCGTATCGCGGACGAAACCGGCGGTCAGTACAAGTACATCAGCGAACGGTATTTGTTACGCCGCTGATTGCATTGAAGGACTCGCACGAAGACGTTTGAACTAAAGGACTCGCTATGTATCTAGGTTTCGCATCTAGCAAAGACAGCCCGCCTGCCAACCCTCAGTCGACGGCTCCGGACCCGGAGTTGGACGACGAGTTCCTCGATGAGGAAGACGACTCGGTGGGCGAGGAGATCGGTAAGACGCTGGTCGCGTTGATGCCATGGGGTATCTCGATCTTGTTCCACGTCGCGCTGATCGTGGTTGCGTTCTTCCTGGTTTGGCAGACGATCATTAAGGCCGAAGAAGAGCAGCCTGTGATCCCGAACTCTAAGTTGAGCGATTCGCCGGGCGCGCCGATGGTGATCGAGGAAGTACAAGAGCAGTCGGCCGACACGCCGATGACCGTGCCGGTCGTTGACCCGGTCGTGACCAACCCGACCCCTACCGTGACCGACACGCCGATCCCAACAACGCTGGTCGGCCTGACCTATGCAGGCGGACAGTCTGGCGGACCGCTGGGCAACACCACGGGCAACGGCGACTTCGGTGCCGCGGTCTTTGGCAACGGCGGCAACGCGAAGAATATCGCCTTCATCGTCGACGCCTCTGGCTCGATGGTTGATGTCCTGCCTTTCGTCGTGAACGAACTGAAGCGCGTCGTCAACGAGCTTAAGCCCGCTCAAAACATCACGATCATTATGTTCAGTGGTGAAGGCGTTTACGAAGTGCCCGGCGGCGGGGGCGTGAAGGGCCTGCGTGCGTGTACGCCGAAGTTCAAGGAAAACATCCGCGAATGGGTCTCGCTTGAGAACTTCAAGTTTGAGACCGGTGGCCGAGGCAGCCAGAACGTGGAAGCCGCGATTCTCCGTGGCCTGACCTACAAGCCGCAGCTTGTCTTCCTCCTGTCGGACAACCTTACCGGCGGTGGTCAGGGCGCAACCCAGCACGAGATCTTCCAAGACGACCTGATGAAGGCGATCAGGAACTCCAACGATCACAAGCCACCAGCCAAGTTCAACACGATCCAGTTCCTTTATGAGGACCCGTTGGTTCGTGCTGGGCTGCAAGGCACGCTGCAATTGATCGCTGAAGACACTGGCGGCAACTATAAATTCATCGGTGCCCGCGACCTGAACCTCAAGTAAGACCACAACCCACCACAACCCGGGGGTGGAGCTTTGAACGCATGCTCAATCGATTGAAGGACAGACTAACGCTTACGGCTTTGCTGTCGTGTTGCCTCGCACTGCTCATCGCATTGCCTAGCAAGGCTGACTCGCTTCAGCGTGAAGGCTTTCCGCTGATTGATGGCGTCACCTTGATTGGCGTCGCGGATGGCAAGCTGAAGTATCGCACCGCGGCGGGCGACCGGGAAGTCCCCTTGGCCGAGATTGCGAACATCTCGATTGAGAATGTCCCGGAGTTTAAGGCCGGTCTCGATGCTTTGAAGAAGGGCGAGCTTCGATCTGCTCAACGGTCTTTAGAGAATGTTTGGAGCGGGTCGCGTGTTGAGTGGATCCGCCACATCGCGGGTTTTTACCTCGTTCAGGTTTACGACCAGCGTGGTGAGCCGGTCGATGCGGCCTCGGTTTATTCGAAGCTCGCTGCTGAAAGTGCGGACCTGTTCTTCCTGTCTAAGGCTCCTGTCGCTTCGCTAGCCGAAGCGGATGACAACCAAAAGAAGCGCATCGGCGAGCAGATCATGGCCGTCGTTAAAGCGTCCGAAGGCGAGCACCGCAAATTACTACGTACCTACCACCGCCAAGTTGTCGGCGAAGGCGCGCCATTGCCAGAAATCGATGACCCCGCAGGCAAGCAGGCCGTCGAGGCCAACGACACGAAAGCGAAGTCCAAGGTTTTCCTCCCGCAAGATGTGTGGGAGATGCTTGAAAAGAAGGATCAGCCCGAGGGCAAGTGGGACGCGATCGGCCTGCTCGCGAAAGGCGATGCGAAGGCCAGCCTTGAAGCGATCAAGCCTTGGTTGAGCAATCCCGGCGACCTGCCCGAGAAGCTCTTCATCCGCGGCGTAGCCCAGCTCATGCTCGCAGAACAGTCCGAAGGCAATAAAGAGCTTTACCAAGACGCTGGCCTAACGTTCATGCGGATCGTCATCCACTTCGAGCGCAACGGCACCGCCCACCCGCTGGTCGCACCGGCCAAACTCGAGGTTGCCTACATCCACAAGCAGATTGGTCGCGAGGATATTTACGATCGGCTGTTGGAGAGTGTCTACCTCGCCATCGACGAGCCTAAAGACTATCCCGAGTACCGAAAACGCTACTACCAGATCATCGGAGAAGAAGTCCCCGAAGTGGAAAACCAGCCCTAACCCCCGCCCCATGAAACGGCCGGCTTAAAGCCCACCTTCACCGGCTAGACACACCCAATCCGCTGGCACGATGCCGGTGACAACCTTGGCACGATGCCCGACTCGCCACAACTTCGGCGGTGACGTTACGATATCGAAACTGAACCTCCGTCAATCGCACAACGACCCCAGGAACGCTTGACCATGCCATCGAAAATGAAAATCACCGCCGCCGCACTAATCGCGACACTCTGGCCAGCGATGGCGTGGGCACAAGATGCACCCGTTGAAAAAGTGGGCCTCTTCGAAGCGTTTATCTGGTCCAACAACAGCCCGCTGCTCGGTAACCTGATCGTCGTGCTGCTGTTGCTTATGTCGTCCGTCGTTATGGGCTTCTCGCTCATGCTGATCTTTAAGTTCCGTCAGAACCAAGTCATCCCCGAAGAGACGCGTGACGAGATCGAAGCGCTGCTCGCTGAAAAGAAGTACCGCGAAGCGATCGAGTTCGCAGAAGAAGAAGAGTCCTTCCTTGGCAAGGTCGCCAGCGCCGCACTAAGCGAAGCGGCCAACGGCTACTCCGCGATGGAGCGTGCGGTTGAAGAGACCGGCGACGCAGAGGCCGTCAAGATGCTCCGCCCGATCGAGTACCTCAACGTCCTTGGCAACATCGCTCCGATGATCGGCCTGTTCGGCACGGTGTTCGGCATGATCGTCGCGTTCCAGAAACTCGTTGAAGGCGGCGGCAACGCGGACCCCGTCGCGCTCGCAGGCGGTATTTCGACCGCACTGGTCACCACGTTCTGGGGCCTGGTCGTCGCGATCCCATCGCTGACCGCTTACTCGTTGATCCGAAACAAAGTTGATGCGCACTGTGCCGAAGGCCTGCTGATCGTTGAAGAATTGATCACGCCATTCAAGCCAAGCGGTAAGAAGAAGAAGCCTAGTAGCAGCACAGGCAGCTCGACGCCTTCGTCTTCTTCCTCACGGCCGAGCAAGCCTGAGTGATTTACTTGATGAGGTGCGTGGCGAGCCACGAAACTTCATCGTTGGGTTGTTGATCCCTGATCCTTAGAACCTTAGGTTCCTGATATGTCGCAAGTCCAGAAACGCGGAGCCGTCGCCCCGGCCCTGAACATCACGCCGTTGATCGATGTGGTCTTCTTGCTGATCATCTTCTTCATGATCGTGAACAACATCGTCACGGACGAAGTGCCTAAGGTGCAGCTCCCCGATCTCGATAAGCCCAATGTCTTCCCGCCTGAGGGTGACCGGCGCGTGATCGTCAACATCGTGCCCGAGCAAGAGTTTGACGGTGATTTCGGACCGGGCAATAGCAGGACCGAAGTTCTCTCGCGTGTCGGCCAGGCCGAGTTCGTGCAGATCGGTGGCCGCAAGTGGAAGCTTGGTGAAGAAGACGCGATGGAAGACTTCCGCGAGCAGCTCAAGCAGATGATCACGGCCCGCATGGTCGATCCAAATACCGCGCCGAACATCATGCTTCGCGTGGATGCGGCCGTTTATTACGCCCAAGTGCTGCCAGTGATGACAAACCTGCAGCTCGCGATGGCCGAGTCGCTCGGCGGCGAGCTCGCTGCGGCGACCCCTGTGCACCTGGTCGCCTACAAGGGCAAAGACTAAGAACTTAAGCGAATCGGAACGAACACGATGGCAGACCGCCCCGACAGCCCAAACGCCCCGAAAAGCACCGGCAAGCCCGAGACTCCTGTCCCCGGCAGCGATATCGACTTGTCCGGCGAGCAAGTTCCGCACCACGTCTCGACGCGTAAGAAGCGCAAAAAAGGCGTCGGCGGCGAGGACATGCAGCTTCAGATGACCTCGATGATCGACGTCGTCTTCCTGCTGCTGATCTACTTCGTGATCACCGCGAACTTCACGATCGATGAGGGCACGCTGCTCGCGACGATGCCTGGAAACTCCGCGCAGGACCGTCCCGAGGATACACTTGACCCACCGACCAATATTGAATTGACCTCTGCCGACGACGGCGTGACGTATCGCATCCGCGTGGATGGCCAAGAGCCTGCGAACGCGTCTGCCCTTGCTACGTACATGACCAACCGCGTCGCGTCGGGGCAGATGGCCAAGGACGACATCGTGCAGATCAAGCCGCAGGGCGTGGTCCGCTGGCAGCACGTCGTGAACGTGTTTAATGCCTGTGTGTCGGCCGAGTTAGAAAACGTCGGCTTCGCGCCGTGACCCCGTTGATACCCGATCGCCGGTGCAACGCCGGCGGCTATCCGGAGCAACGATGAAGCAAGAACCAGACCCGACCGACCCAGTCTCGCCGGCCATTGTTGTCGAGCCTGTTCACCCGTCGCGCACCCAACGAAGGTCTCACAAGGCCCGCGTGCTACGCAAGCCCGAGTTGAAGCTGACCTCGATGATCGATGTCGTTTTCCTGTTGCTCATCTTCTTCGTCGTTACCGCGAGCTTCACGATTGATGAAGGGACGCTGCAGGCGAACATGCCGGGGCATACGACAGGTCATTATTCTATTACTCCGCCGGTTCAAATCGAGTTGACATCAGCCGACGACGGCATCACGTACAGCCTGTCGGTGGATGGCGAGCCGATGGATGGCGCTTCGGAATTGGCTGAGGCGATGACCCGCCGTGTTGAAACCGGACGGATGGCCAGTGACGATATTGTGCAGATTATGCCGCAGGGCCATGTGCGCTGGCAGCATGTCCTAAATGTCTACAACGCCTGTGTGACGGCCGAACTCGAGCAGGTCACGTTTGCGTATTAACCGTGTGCGAGAAGTGGTCTGGGGCTCGCGCTAGAATGTTTCAGGCGACTCGCCTTGATTGAAGTGATTGGAAACAGCATGTTGAACCTAAAAAAGATAAATACCCGCCTGCCAGGAATCGCAACAGCCGTGTTGCTCGCCGCGGGTTTCTCGCTGCCTGTCTCCGCTCAGATCGAGGCGCTACGCAATGGCGATGACCAGTACATCGATGGCCTGCGCGAGCAGGGGATGTCCGACCTGCTACAACGCTTCAGCGAGACAGACCCGCCGACGGACCCGATCGCTCGGCTCGCCCTCGACGTGTCGCTTAAAGAGTTCGTCGCCAGCGACCTGCTCGCGCGTGCGACGCTGGCCAGCCAGGCTCAAGACTTCGGCCAAGCCAACCAGCTCTTCATCGATAGCCGAGAGACTTTTAAGGAACTGCTCGCGGCGCAGCGGAAGCTGATCGCCGACCACCCCGACGATGAACGGCTCCCCATCTGGCAGACTGATTTTGCGGAGATGCTGATCGATCGGTATCTGCCACGTTACTATCAAAATGTGCTTTGGCACTACGAGTTTGGCCTACCGAGCGACGAGCAAAAAGAGGCGTATGAGTCTGCGATGGTTGAGGCGCTTGCGGTGACACTAGACGCTGCCAACCGGCTGAGCCAACTGCCCAACCGCGTCGGCGGTAATGTCGACTTGCGTGGCCAACTCGAAGAGATGCAGATCTGGTTCAAGCTGCAGGACTACACCTCGATCAACAACCCGTACTGGCTGGCCCACGCGGCGCACGGTGTCTCACTACTCCCGGATGACCACGACTACTTCGTCGCAGGTAACAAGGTCCGTGGTCA
>JBGCDC010000543.1:0-5931 GCA_045105055.1 Phycisphaeraceae bacterium
GAATCGATCGTCAAGCGCGGCTACGGCCTGGTCACCGCGTACTACGGCGAGCTCGACCCCGACTTTGACGACGACTTCAAGAACGGTGTGCACAGCCTGTTCCCGCGCAATGGTGAAGCGAACGAGTGGGCGACGATCAGCGGCTGGGCGTGGGGTCTACACCGCATCGCGGACTACCTCGCGACCAATGATGCAATCGCCGCGGACCAGCTCATCGTGATGGGGCACTCGCGATTGGGCAAAGCCGCGCTCTGGGCGGGGGCCACGGACCCGCGTTTCGCAGCGGTGATCTCCAACAACTCCGGCTGCGGCGGGGCGGCACTAAGCCGACGTGCCTATGGCGAAACACTCCTGCGCATCAACGGCAACTTCCCGCACTGGTTCAACGATCGCTTCAAGCAGTACAACGAAAAAGAGGCCGAGCTACCGATGGATCAGCACGGCCTAATCGCGCTGATCGCACCACGCCCCGTGCTTGTCACCTCGGCTGAAGGCGACCGCTGGGCCGACCCGCGCGGCGAGTTCTTGTCTGCTTATCACGCCTCGCCGGTCTACAAGCTTTTTAGTGATCCCGGCCTAGGCGAGGTCGAGTTCCCCAAGCCCGCGATCGATTCACTGCTCGGCGAGGGTGCGATCCGCTATCGCCATCGCCCCGGCAAGCACGATGTGACCTACGAAGACTGGCAGGCGTACATGGCCTTCGCGGATCAGTTGGTACGAGATAAGAAGTGAAAAAGAATAGCCGTGATGCTACGCATCGCCGGGAAATCGTGAAAAACTTATCCAGGGGATTAGATTGATCCGGCTAATCCGACGATGCGTAGCATCGCGGCTATTCCGGTGCGCGACTTAATAGCACTTACCGTATCGGCACGAGGAACGACCGCTGGCTCTTCACAAACTCGGGATCGTCGTCATCGGTAAACGCTCGGCCATTGGGTACGTTGTGCGGGTACCTTTCTTGTGCCATGCGGACGACGTTGCTGTAGCGATCGACTTGGCCGACGAGTGTAAAGGCTTGGTTGTGGTTCCACGCGTTGACGAGCACCATCGAGCGGTGCGGGCCGTGGTAGTAGAAAGCTTCTTCATCTTGATCGCGCAGCACATCGACGGCGGTCTCCGCGGCGCGGCGGAAGTCGGGCCCATACTTCGCGTCGTAGTAGCCGATCTGCAAGGTGTACATGCCCTTGCCTTTGAGCGTGCGCAGGTCGCGGGGGTCGAGCACCTCGCCACCGCGAGCGGAGGTGAGCTTGACGATTTTTGCGTTCTCGAAGACGGCGCTGCCGTTGACCTCGGCGTCGCGTGCTAGTCGGAGTGCGGCCTTGGCTTCTTTGCTGTCGTCGTCTTTGAATCGGCCCATGTAGACGGTGACGTCGCCGCGCTCGCCGGTGGCGTACCAGAGGTTGGCTAGGCCCGCGTCTTGCCGTGCGGTTTGCATCAGGCCGTGCACGCCGTGGAAGGCTTGGGCTCCGCTGTACTTGCCGAGTTCGACAGCGTATCCGCGGTTGTTGCGATTCGTGGCTTGTGCGTCTTTCGAGCCCCGGGCCGGGCCGTCGTACCACTCGCTCTCCATGAACATCTTGGTCCAGCCGGTCTGGCTAACGACGCGTCGCTCCATTTCACAGCCTGCGGCCAAAACGGCCGAGAGCGTGAGCAAGGCAAGTATCCAATGGGTGTGGGTAATTTTCATAAAGCTAGCTGGGGTCGATCATTGTATCGAGGTGGATCGCCGAATCACAGGGCGTCGTTCCAATCGATACAGACGCTGCCGCGGGACCTAGGTTCACCCCCGTGAAATAAAAATCGCTCATGTTTGGTAGAAATCAAGTAAAAGGGCCGATACAATTGTCTATCCGGATGAACGGATTGATATGTCCCAAGCCCAATCAACCCAACCCGATCGGCTCTTACGCTGGATGAACTGCCTCGCTGACGCGACGCGGCTTAGGCTATTGGCCCTCTTGGCGGAGCACGAATTGGGCGTGTCTGACCTCTGCGACGTCGTTCAGCTGCCGCAATCGACCGTGTCCCGCCACCTAAAAATCCTCGCGGACGAGGGCTGGGCGATCAGCCGCCGACAAGGCACGACCAATCTCTACCAAGTCGTCCTTGACGAACTCGAGCAGCGTCAGCGAGAGCTCTGGATCATCACCCGCGAAGAGGCCAGCGACTGGGCCACCCTGAAGCAAGACAAGCTCCGCTTGCAGCAGCTCGTACTTAATCGACAGCAAGACGCCAATGCGTTTTTCGCTGATGCGGCCGAGCAGTGGGAGTCAATCCGACACGAGCTCTACGGCAGCCGATTTACGGCCGACGCCATGCTCGGGCTGATTCCGTCACACTGGACACTCGCCGACCTCGGCTGTGGCAGCGGGATCCTCTCCGCCGAGCTGTCGCCGTTTGTCGAGCAGGTCATCGGTATCGATAACTCCGAGCCAATGCTGATCGCTGCGCAGCAACGTACCGAGCACGCGACCAACGTCCAGCTTCGCAAAGGCGAACTCACCGCGCTACCGATCTCCGATGCGTCGGTTGATGCGACGCTCTGCGTGATCGTGCTGAGCTACATCGAAGATGCGGCGACCGCCGTGCAAGAGATGGCTCGCATCGTTAAGCCCGGCGGGCGTGCGATCATCGTCGACCTACTCGCGCATAACCGCGATCCGTTCCGCCGACAGATGGGCCAATTTCACAGCGGTTTTACAACGGATCGACTCACCGAACTATTTACACAAGCGGGTATGAGTGATATCCGCTGCCGACCCCTGCCCCCGGCCCAAGACGCGACCGGCCCGGCACTGCTCCTTGCCACCGCAACCAAGCCGCTCGCGGCCTAGAACAACAAATCTTTACCGACTTTTTTCAACTTTGTAACCCCACCCCAGGACCCCATTATGACCGCTACGCAATCCGCACCGACCCTCCCATCGCTCACCATCGATACCGCAGCCAACGGCTTGACCTACAAGCTTAAGCCCGGCGCATCCGTAGAAGAGCTGCAAACCCTCGCCGAGCAAGGCCGACTCGAGCTCATGCTCGCCGAGCAAGAAATGCCCGGCCTCATGGCCTGCCGTAAAGAGTTCGGCACCACCAAGCCCCTCAAGGGTAAGAAGATCATGGGCTCGCTGCACATGACTGTTCAAACCGCAGTGCTCATCGAAACGCTCGTCGAGCTCGGCGCCGAAGTTCGCTGGGTATCCTGCAATATCTTCTCCACGCAAGACAACGCCGCCGCGGCCGTCGTCGCTGGTCCGATTGGCACGATCGCTGAGCCCAAAGGCATCCCCGTCTTCGCATGGAAGGGCGAAACCCTCCCCGAGTACTGGTGGTGTACCGACACCGCGCTAGACTTCGGCGACGGCGCTGGCCCAGACCTTATCGTCGACGACGGCGGCGACGCGACCGTGCTCATCCACAAGGGTGTCGAGTTTGAAAACGCTGGCGCAGTCCCCGCGTTTGATGCAGAAAACGACCCCGAAGAGTGGGGCGTCATCCTCGAAACCCTCCGCAAGAACCTCGCCGAGAACCCTGGCCGATGGAACAAGGTCGCTGAAAACTGCAAGGGCGTTTCCGAAGAAACAACCACCGGCATCAAGGCACTCAACAAGTTCGAAAAGCAGGGCAAGCTCCTCTTCCCAGCGATCAACGTCAACGATTCGTGTACCAAGAGCAAGTTCGACAACCTCTATGGCTGCCGACACTCGCTCATCGACGGCTTGTTCCGCGCGACCGACGTCATGGTCTCCGGCAAGGTCGCTGTCATCTGTGGCTACGGCGACGTCGGCAAGGGCTGTGCCCAGTCCCTCAAGGGCCAAGGCGCTCGCGTCATCGTCACCGAGATTGACCCGATCTGTGCCTTGCAAGCCGCAATGGAAGGCTTCGAAGTCACCACGCTTGATGACGTTGTCGCAGAAGCCGACATCTTCGTCACGACCACCGGCAACTTCAAGATCATTACCGCCGATCACATGTCCAAGATGAAAGACAAAGCCATCGTCGGCAACATCGGCCACTTCGACAACGAAATCGGCATGGCCGACCTCGCGAAACTGGCGAAGCGAACCAACATCAAGCCGCAGTACGACATGTGGACATTTGAAGACGGCCACTCCGTCCTCATCCTCGCCGAAGGCCGACTCCTCAACCTCGGCTGCGCAACGGGGCACCCCTCCTTCGTCATGTCCGCGTCCTTCACCAACCAAACGATCGCACAGATCGAGTTGGCGACGAACAATGACAGCTACGAAAACAAGGTGTACCTCCTGCCTAAGGTCCTGGACGAAAAGGTCGCGCGACTACACCTTGACCAACTCGGCGTGAAGCTGACCGAACTCAGCAAAGAGCAAGCCGACTACATCGACGTCCCCGTCGAAGGCCCATACAAGCCCGAGCACTACCGCTACTAAGCCATCAGCGATCAGAAGTAACAAAAAAAGCCCACGCTGTCCCAGCGTGGGCTTTTTCATATCCAAAATAACACCCCCTAAAGTCAACCGTGCGTAATAGCTCACTGGTCGCCTTCTATTATCAACAAGATGCCCACCCGTAAGCGCATGATCGAGGGTGGCGCTTTCGCGCGACGGCCCAAAGCATCCCCCATAAGCCCACAGCGTTGCGACAGCATTGCCGTGGGATGCCACCGGTAATCGCTTCTTGATGAAAGAAAGGATCATGCATCACACATGCCCCGATGACATAACCCGCACGCACAAGCCGCGACCCCGCCAAGCCCCGCAACGCCTGCAACTCTCCAAAGGGATAAATCACAGCAACAAGCCACGTTTCTTTACACGCGCTGCGCGCGCAGCCCATCACAATCGGCCTACACGCAACGCGGCCAAGGCTCCCAGGCATGATCGTCAAGTACAACCACTCCGATATCTGCATTGTGAGTGTCGTGCCTTCAAGCGTCCCCCGGTAAACTGCCCCCATGGTTGAGTCGGCAGCACCGGAACAAGTAAAGGACGTCGAAAGCGAAATCGCGCTGTTCTGCCCCGGTTGTTTGTACGACCTGCGCGGTTCGATGGCCGATGCATGCCCGGAGTGCGGCGCAAAGCTAGACCGCGATCTGCTGGCAAAGTCCTCGATCCCGTGGGTACACGACAAGGGCGTCAGAGCGTTCATCAAGACGGCCTGGCTTGCGACGTTCAAGACGCAGCACTTTTGCTTGGAAGTCGCACGGCCGGTGTCGTTGATCGACGCGCGTAAGTTCCGCCGACAGGTGGTGGGGCTGCTGACGCTAGTGGGGGTGCTCTGCGGGCTGTTCCTCGCGCTGATGCTAGAGGACTTCCGCGAACCGCTGGGGCAGATATGGATGGATCGGCCTGGGCTGGTGCTCAGTGCTTTCGTTGTCTCTGCCGTGCTGCTCTTGCTTTACTTCGTCGGCTTCACGGGCCTGCACATGTACTGGTTCCACCCCAAGGCCTTGTCGGTTGAACAACAGAACCGCGCGGTCGCGCTGAGCCATTATGCCTGTGCGGCGCTGCTCTGGCTGGTGCCGACGTTTGCGGGGTTGTCTTTCAGCATTGCGATGGGCGCTTTTGGTGAAGATCCATTTGACGGCGCGCTGGGATGGATTGCCGCGATTCCAGCGATGGTCATGCCGTTGATGATGTTATTGATCTTACCGGCCTACCTCTTCGTCTGCGCCCGCATGGCCCAGCACACCTCCAATCGCAGCGGTGCGACACGGTTGTTGATGTGGGTGCTGCTCCCCGTGCTCTGGCTTATCTGGAGCGGGCTGATCTTGTTCGTCTTGCCGATGATCGGGTTCTATGTTTATCTCGTGGTCGCGAGTCTTTGAGCCTTCGCGACAACGATTTAAAATTCATCAAAGTCGTAGGTTTCATCTTCAACGTCTAGGCCCAGGTCGCTGTCGGTAAAGATCGCTTTGGGCCAGGGGTCGAGCATGAACCAGATATCGCCTTCTTC
>JBGCDC010000544.1:0-840 GCA_045105055.1 Phycisphaeraceae bacterium
CGACGGTCGCGGTGACGGAGTAGTCCTTGTCCTCGCCGAAGGGGCGATAGATCGCGACATCGACCGCGACCTTGCCACCCATATCAAACTTCGGAGCGATGGTCTGTAGCGAATCACTTGGGACGATAAGTTGCCGCTCGACCAACTCTTCGTAGGCATCGTCATCTAAGAACCGCCCGATGTTTTTGCGTGCACGCGGCTTCAGGGCCTTGCGTACGTTTTCATCGATGGGCAGGCCTGTAATCTTGACATCGAGGTCGACCTCAGCGATGTCGCTAGCCGGTGCGGCGAAGCCTTGCATCTCAAGGATCGCGCCGTTGATCGCTTTGGCAATGATGGGTTTATCCGTGCCGATGGCGACGCGGTCCTGCTGGATACGTATCTCGCCTCGCACGTTCTCCAACGGCAACGGGAACATGGCATGAGTCATCTTCGCATCGAGTACGGACAGGTCGATGGTCCAATCGTCGGGCTCATCACCGCCGGGCGAGTTGAAGTCTGCGGCGAGTTGAAACGTGCCGCTTGGTCGGAAGCGTCGATAGCCCTCGCCGGTCAGCGGGTTGTACGCCAGGATGAATTGGTAGTCTTCGCTGAGTACGAATGGCTCCGTCTTGATTTTGAACGACATCGGATCGTCTTCGCCAAGTCCGCCGCCGCCTTCGACGGTGTAGGCGATCGAGCTGAGGCCGAGGGTTTTCTGATCGATCGCCCCGCTGCCCGTGATCGTGAAGACGTGGCTGTCGCCATCGTGAATGATCGACGCCTCGCCGCTGAGCTGAGACATACGGCCCTTGATCAGGCGGAGCATCAGCGCGATCTCGTACTGTGCGGGATCATCGA
>JBGCDC010000545.1:0-5175 GCA_045105055.1 Phycisphaeraceae bacterium
GCGATGGCACACTCAGATCAAACGCGCCGGTGAACTCAACGTTTTCGACGCCCTCTGGCGCATCGGTTTCTGACAGGGAAAAGCGATAGGCCTTCGGCTTACCGCTGTCGGGTTTGAGTTCGCCTTGGATGCCCATCTGTCCAAGCGCGATGAGGCCGTCTAGCTGGAGCTGATCGAAGCGGATCGTGCCGTCGGTGATCGTGACCTGCGGGATGGGGGCATCTTCGTCGCCATCTTCTGGGGCTTGCAGCAGCTCGTAATTGAACAGGCCCGAGTCGACTTGTTCGATGAGGTGAAGGGTTGGCTTAATGATCTCGATGCGAATGGGGCGGTAGCTGCCGTCGAGTAGGCCGCTGGGTTTGCCGACCATCTCGATGCGTTCCGCGGTGAGGAGTGTGCCGAAGTCGCCGTCGACGCCGGGGATCCTGAGAGTCACGCCCTCGAGGGTGACCTCGCCCTTGCGGTTCACCTTGGCGAATTCAATGGTCGCTTCACAGCCGGTGGACTCGAACAGTGCTTCCTCAACGACGGGCAAAAGCTGAGCAGGCCGGGTGTACCACCACACCACCGACAAAGGCGTGACCACCGCGAGCAACAGCACGAGTAAGCCAATGCGTAAAGCCCACTTGCGGCGGGCGCGTCGGCGGTTGCGTTGTTGGATAGGATCGGTCACGGTGTTCTATTCTATCGGGCGAGGCGGCGGGCCTGCTCCGCAGGTTTTCTGTTTATATAGACACCAATCATCACCCGGGGTTGAGTATTCCATCGAAGAATGCGACAGCCGAACGCGATACGCCTTAAACTCTCCGCCCCGAACCGCCAACAAGTGAGCCAACTATGGAAACGAAAGAAACGATCCAGTACGACGACTTCGCCAAGCTCGACCTCCGCGTCGCGACGATCACCCAGGCCGAGGCCCACCCCAACGCCGACCGCCTGCTCAAGCTACAGGTCGATCTCGGTAGCGAGCAGCGGCAGATCTGTGCCGGTGTCAAAGCGTTTTACGACCCCGAAAACCTCGTCGGAAAACAGATCATCATCGTCGCCAACCTTGCCCCGCGAAAAATCCGTGGCGAAGAAAGCAACGGCATGCTCCTCGCCGCCTCCGCAATGGAAGGCGAAGACCTCAAAGACGTCGTGCTCGTCGCGCCAAGCAAGCCCGTCCCCGCCGGCTCGAGCGTGGGCTAAGGCATCCGCGTTTTTCTTTTTTTGCTGACCCTTTAGCCGCCGGGCCACGCCTAGGCAGAGAGGTTGCAACACGCCAGCGATTCGGCTTGGCGATCAATGCGATGGATCGGTTTTCGACGAGTCGTCCGCCCGCGTAGTGACGCCACGGCTGCGTCAAACCCGTGATCGAAGTGGAGCTAGATCATTTTGCATTTTTTCTGGCCCGCCCCGGGCTCCTTCTCCCTTTTAGTGAGAAGGCGGTGATGAGGGTGGGGCGCAAAACAAACCACGGCCTGCTCTATATTTCGCCGTGTATTTCAAACTGAACCATCACCTCAAGCCTATTACTCTGAGGCTAGAACTGCCAAATGAAAAAACAGAAATGCAGAAAATCATGGCCAACTTGGCTAGATTTTTGCTTTTTCTGTTTTTCTAATTTACAGCTTCTATGAATCGACCGAACTTACTCGGCCGCGTCCTCGTCGCCCTCTTCCTCGGGGCCAAAGCCCTCGGCCCAAACGAAGCCGGTGTACCGTTGCAGTGCTTCGAATGACAAGGGATTCTCAGGCATCTGAGTCGCACCAAGATTCGTTGCCAGCATCAGCGACTGTGGCCTAGACGCTTCTTGCTCGTAAGCATCTCGGGTCATGGCACGGAAGGTGTCGATACGTACGATCGCGATCTTGTAATCGGCAGGCAGCTCGACGACGAAGAATCGGTCGGCTTCGCTCGCCTGATCAAAGCCACCCGAAGCGATGAGATCGTCGGTGATCTGGAAGGCCTGTTCAAGGATGGGCTGGGTCGAGCGGACGCCTTCGATGCGTGCGCCGAAGCGTTGATTGATCGAGCCACGCGTCATGCCGGTGAGGGTGCTCTTCGCGTCGGCATTGGGCATCAATTTTTCGATTGATTGATCGGCGGCTGTCTTGAGGAGCGACTCTTCTTCCGCGACGAGGTCTTCGTAGGCCTTGACCTTCACCGCATCTTCACGGACCTGCTCGGCGATTGGCGCCATGCTCGGGGCCGGCCGAGCGGGCTGGACCTTGGTGATGCGGAACACATATGTCGAGCCCGTCGCGTCACGCAGGTACTCACCGGGCAAGCCGACTTGTAGCGCGGTGCTGGCCTGTTCAAGCTCTGCGGCATCGAGGAACGGCCGAGCCGCGGTCAGGTAGTCCGCCAAGCGGATCGCCTGTCTTTGCTGCGCAAACGCCGGCACGGTGGTGGCGAACAAACCCGCACGACCACCCAGCACCGTCTGTGGCACGGGGATATCCATCATGAAGCCAAACTGCTCGTCAGGCATCTTTACCGTCGCGGTCGGCATCTGGCTAAGCCAAGACTGCGTGAATTGCGACGCATCGATCATATCTTGCGAGGAAACAAAGTCTTCAACCGTAATGTGCTCTGGCGCGACGCCATGCTCCGACTCGATCTCCGAAGCGAGCTCCGGGAGTGACATCGGCGAGAAATCTTCTGGCAGCTTCTTATAGATGCCGTCGTCAGGCAGGCCCCGCGCATCTTCGTTCAGACGCAAGCGAGCCTGTTGAGCGATCTTCTGCGCGAGTTCGTTTGCACGGATTTCGGTGAGTGTCAGACGGATCTGATCACGCAATTCCATGGTGAGCTTCGCCGGGCCTGTGTTCGGTGCTTCGCCCTCGGCCGGCGGGGTCAGGTCGATGAAACCGCCGCGGTTCTCGTTATAAAAAGACCGCACATCTTCTTCTAAAATCGTCTTCGCGACAACTTCACGCACCGAGTCGATCGGGATACGCAATGCTTCAAGCTGCACCTTGTCTGGCTCGCGATAGCCCAAGCCGTATGGCTCGCCAGTGCCTGGTTGATCGTCTGCGTAGCGATCGAAAATCCCTTTGACGTAAGCATCATCTACCGTCGTCGTATCCAGTCGGCTGTCGGCGTCAAGCACGACGACCGTTAGGTCGATCTCTGCGAACTGGCGTTGCAACGCGTAGCGAAGCTCGGTGGCGCTGAAGCGTTCATGGCCTTGGATCTTTTCGATAAAGCCCTGTTCCACAAGGATCTGCTGCAGGAATTGCTCGGGCGACATGCCCTGCATCATCGCGGTCTGCATGAACTGTCGCGGGTCTTGCGTGAGGCGCTGGACGATCTGGTTCGCCTCCATCATCGCGATCACGCGACGCACGCCGGGCGACTTCGACTCGGCATCATCCGCAGGCAGGTTGTACTCAATGCCCGAGACAAGCTGGCGGTACTGCTCGGCGACGAGGTACTGCCGACCGATCTCAATGAGATACGAAGCGCTTGCATTCATCTCTTTGGCCCGCGCATCAAGCGACTCAAAGTCTTGCAGACCGAGGACGGTCGCGATGAGATTGAACGACTCTTGTTGGCCGGCACCTAGGCCGTTGCGCTCGGCGGCGCGCTGGATCATGATCCATGCCAACGCATCATTCCGCTCCGAACCCGTCTGCGGGATCACCGGGAGCAGCGGCAACGCTTCGATGCGCAACTGCCGAAGCATCTGCACGTCGTTGCTGACGCGCTGGATCTCTTCGCGCGCGATCGGCTCGCCGTCATACGTCGTGGCGAGCACGGTCTTTGCTGGGTTGGGGGCGAACTGGCTCACGGCCTGCGGAATCAAAAACGCCACCATCAGCGCTCCGCAAAAAATGACCAACATCCACTTCTGATTTTTACGCAGGAACTTGAGCACGTTCGGCAGGCTCCGGTTAACGGTCCAGTGATCGAAAACGCGCCCAGTCACTCCGGGCGCGAAGGACAAGTATATCCGAGCGGCGAGTCGAGAGTGCAGAGGGAGAGCTGGGAGGATCAGCGGTGAGTTGGGAGGGAGAGTTGAGAGACACGGCCTGCCTTATATACGCTCCCTCATAACGCTCCCTCTCAACTCACCCCAGCACCCGCCACCAGTCCACCCGCCCCACCGCGTCGAGCACACCCGATGCGATCGTGCCCTTGCTCGGCGACACCTCTCCCTCAATCCTCGGCACCAATGCCAGCACCTTCACGCCCGTCATCTGCTCGATCCATCGCGGATTGCCCGGCAGCGACGGATCCTGCGACATCGCGACCGCCTCGTCACCCTCGTACCCGTTGACCACAACACCTGCGACCTTGACCCCCGCGTCCCGCAGCACCTTTACCGTTAATGCGGTGTGATTCAGAGTGCCTAAGCCCGCCCGTGAGACGACCACCGTGGGCAGGCCAAAGCAGCCCGTGTCCAGCCACGTCGCCTTCGGCTCGTCCGCATCCAAAGGAACCATCACCCCGCCGGCCCCCTCGACAATCAATGCGTCGCCATAGGCATCGATCTGCTTCGCCGAGTCCTCTAATAGCGACCAAGCCGTGGGCACGCCTAACTGCTTCGCCGCCACCGCCGGGGCCAAGGGCTCACGAAAACGGATTGGATTGATCACATCCAACGGCAATCGGCAGTCGCTAAAGTGCGCGAGCGCCTCGGCGTCTTCGTTCACCAAGCCTTCGCGTCGCTTCTCGCACCCCGTCGCCATCGGCTTACACACCGCGACCTTCGCCCCGCTTCGCTGCTGACGCAGGGCATAAGCGATCGCACACGAGACCACGGTCTTGCCGACCTCGGTATCGGTCCCCGTGACAAAGAGGCCGGGCGTCTTAAAGCGGATCGTTGGAACCATTGACGCATCATAATCAAGCCCGCCGGCTATCGAATCGCCAACGTCCGAGAACTTGACCGGCAAACCACCGACTCGTTCATTCACTGCGTCCAGCGGACCTGCCCGATCGATGAATAAGTGTTACGCCTCTTTTCAAGTCTCGCGTCAGGAGCACAAACGATGGTTACCAAAAACGATATCGATCAAATCGAAACCGAGCTCCAACAGCTCCGCACCCTCCTGATGACCTCGCGCGAGCGCGTCCGCCCTCGACTCGAAGCACTTGTCGACAAGACCGAGAAGCTACAAATCGACGGCGAAGGCTCGGTCTACCTCCCGACCATCAACAACGTCCACAAGCTGCTGCTCTCCTTCC
>JBGCDC010000546.1:0-12977 GCA_045105055.1 Phycisphaeraceae bacterium
CGTCAGCCTTGATGTACTGACTGAGCCCTACAAATGGATGAATCTCAGGGTCTATGACCAGTTCTCCTTTCAGAGTGTTTTTCCCATCATTCATGTAGTACAGACGCAATTTGACCGAGCCGCCTTCGACAAACATGACATGACCGCTCACATTATTGATATGAGGGTTAGTATCATCCGTAGTCCGACTACCACTGATTCGAGTCACAGACACAAATGGCTCTGGTTTTGGGTCGGGAGTACTAATTCCAACATAAAAACCGATCGTAAAAGCAATAACCGAGATAAGAATTGCTCCGAACGTAATCTTTATCAAATTACTCTTTTTCATATGTCCCCACAGTTTATTTAATCACGATTGAACTTCCCAAAGCAATAGAGAACTACAGCGTCCCCTTGGTGCTTGGGATGTCGGTGCTGGTGATTTGGATGGCTTGGCGGAGGGATCGGCCGAAGGCTTTGAAGATGGCCTCGGCGATGTGGTGGTTGTTCTCGCCCCAGGGGACCTCGATGTGCAAGTTCATCTTGGCGTGGTTGGCGACGGCGTTGAAGAACTCTTTGACGAGTTGTGTGTCGAAAGAACCGATCTTGCCGGCCGGGTCGTTGAAGCTGTTGGACTGCACGACGAAAACGAGCGCGGGTCGGCCCGACAGGTCGAGCGCGACGCGGGCGAGGGATTCGTCCATGGGGACGTTAGCGCTGCCATAGCGTTCGATGCCGCGCTTGTCGCCGAGGGCTTGTGCGATGGCTTCGCCTAGCGCGATGCCGACGTCTTCGACGGTGTGGTGGTCGTCGACGTGTGTGTCGCCGTCGCAGGTGATTTGTAGGGCGAGTCGGCCGTGGCGTGCGACGTGGTCGAGCATGTGGTCGAAGAACCCGACGCCGGTGTTGTGCTTGTAGTTGCCGGTCTCGGCAGGGTCGAGATTGAGATCGAGCTTGATCTTGGTCTCGTTGGTGTCACGTTGGATGGAGGCTTGTCGCATGGGCAGGTTTCGGTAGCGGGTGTCTGTGCTGGTATTGGGAGGGCGAAGCTCTTGCTAAGCCGATGATCGAAGCGGGTTACGCGGCTCGGCGGGAGCCTCGCACTCCCACTAGAGTTGATCGATGACGGTCAGTAACTCGGTCACCTGGTCGGGGGTGCCGACAGTGATACGGAGCTTATCGTCCAGTCGCGGGGCGTTGAAGTAGCGGACGAGGAGGTTGTTCGCTTTGAGGTTCGTATAGAGTGTTGACGCGGACAACTTATCGGCCCCCGGATTAGGCGGCTTGCATAGGACGAAGTTGCTCTGGCTGTCGAGCACGGTGAAGCCGCGCTGGCGAAGTTCGGCGGTTAGGCGGTCCCGCTGTTCGATGACCTTCTGCCAAGTGTCCTTCGCGTAGGCTAGGTCTTGGATCGCGGCGACGGCAGCGGCCTGACTTATCGCATCGGTGTTGTAGCTGTCACGGGCCTTGTCTAGTGCGGCGATGATGTTGGCGTGGGCGATGCCATAACCAAAGCGCAGCCCCGCAAGCGAATAGCCCTTGCTCAACGAGCGAAGCAGGATGACGTTGTCCAAGCCATCACGAACAAGCTGTATCGCATCGCTGGGCGCGAAGTTAACGTAGGCCTCGTCGATTAACAGTAGGCCATTGAATTGCTCAGCGAGTTTTTGCAGCGTGTCTGCCGACTCGAACCGACCCGTCGGTGCGTGCGGGTTGACAATCATGCCGACGGCACAACCCGCGTCGTGCCACCGCCGGATTGTGTCATCTGCAATAGAAAAATCTTCAAGCCGCGGAACACTTGTGACCGGTGTGTCCTGGATCGCGGCGAGCACTGGGTACAGCGAATAGGTTGGATCAGTTACGCCGATCCCTCCGGGGAGTATGTCAACGCTGAGGGACGGCGGCGCGTTCGTCGGTTCGCAATAGCAGGTTAAGATCAGCCGAAGCAACTCGTCGCCGCCGTTGGTCGCGATGATGTTTTCTGGTTTGACGTCGTGCAGTGTTGCTGCCGCCTCACGGAAGGGCTGGGCCAACGGCGGCGGGTAGACGCGCAGCTTCTCCGCGGGCAGATTCCGTAACGCGTCCATCACCTTTGGCGAGGGCGGGTAGGGGTTCTCGTTGGTGTTGAGCTTGGTGACAATGGTCGTGTCGAGCTGTTCGCCGGGCGTGTACGCGGAGAGCTTTTGGATGTTGTCGCGTGGCGTGGGCATGGCCGCATAGTGTAGCGTTGGGAGGGGGTGAGTTGAGAGAGAGGGTTGGGAGTCTGACATGAACTCTCCATCACAACGCTCCCTCTCCCTACTACACTACCGCGATGAAACGATGGCTTAACACGATGATCGGCTTATCGGCCGTGCTGCTGTTTTTCACCGGCCTGACAGCCCAAGCACAGCAGCCCGACGATGGTGCAGAGGCCACGGTCAACCTGCTCAAGGACGCGACCACGCCGCAGCGTGACGCCAGCCACAGCACGATGCTGCTGAGCCTGCGTCAGCTCGATGACCCAGCGCTGCTGCCGCTATTTAACGCGCTAAGCAACTCGGCCTATCTGACGATGCGGATCCATGGCCGACTTGGCAGCGCCTCGCTGAGCCCGCAGCAGCGCATCGACCTGAGCACCCTCGCTGAGATCGAGGACCAACGCGAACTCGTCCAAGTGCTCTCCGCGGCGATCGATGACGAGCTGATCGACAATGCGGGCATGGCCACGCTGCTCACGTGGGACGGCCTCGACCTACCGCTACGCCAGGCCATCGCCCTACGCCTGGTCGCCAACGGCGGCACCGTCGATGCGACGCCCTTCCGTGTGTCGCTTGACCTGCCACTCGATAACGAACCCGCCGCGGCGAAGCTGTTGCAGTACGCACTGGCGGCCCTGCTGCTCGCGGAGTCGGGGGATGATGCGGGCAAGGCGGCGCTATCGAAACTCGTTGCACAGCAAGGCGAGACGGCCGACGCGGTGATCGGGCAGACGCTCGACGCGGCGATGCGACAAGACCTAACGACCGGCGGCACACTTGGGCTAACCATCGCGAAGGATGCCAAGCGTACACCGCCGCTGCGGCTGCTCGCGATACAGTCGGCGCTGCGGCTGGGTACGCCGGGCGCGACGAAGACCTGGCAGGCGATGTTCCGCGAAGAGCAGAGTAGTGCACAACGGATCCGCCTGGCGATGATCGCGCTTGATGCGGCGGACAAGGTAGAGCCCAATCTATTCGATATGCTGGACAATCAAGGCGAGTGGATCGGCCACATTGCGAAGGCCGGTCGAGCCATCGCCAACAAAGATGACGACGTCGCCGCAGCGTTTGCCCCGCTGATCACGACGGGCCAACCGCTGTCCGTCCAGTGGGTGATCACGCACTGCCAACGCGACACACCCGCCTATGGCCCGGCACTGCTCGAGCTCGTAATCCAGCACCACGGCACGGGCCCAAGCCATCACCGTGGCCGAATGACGCAGGCGGGCATCGACGCGGCCGCTGCGCTGTGCGAGCACTACCCTGAGCAGACCGATCTCCTAACCGCGCTGCTTAACACGTCTCGCGACGCCGACCTCCCGATACGGCAAGTGACGCTGATGGGTATCGCTAGTGCTCGCGGCGACCTGACGACCCTTGCCAAGTCGCTCCAGCCCGACACGCACAACGACTTCACCACCGCGTCGCTCCGCCTGTTCATCCGCGCCCGACACGAAGCCCCGCTGACCGACGACGAGTGGCAACGCGTCTCAGACATCGTCCAAGGCGTCGGTAACCTCAGCCCAAGCATGCGCCTTCAGCTCGGCTGGGCCTACCTCAAGCACAAAGGTGTAGCGGATCAAGCGATCACCAAGGCGCTGCTGCGATAAGGGATGAAGCGCTGCGGCTTGCCGCGTGGTGTTGGGGTGCGATCAATACCGCGCGACAAGTCGCGGCGCTTCATCCCTCTGCACCGTCCCACGTTATCCTTTACGTTCCAACGCAACGCTCGACGAACACCCAACACCCAACCAATACCCAACCCGCCCATGTCTGAAATCCCACTTTCATCGCCCGACATCACCGACGCAGAGATCGACGCCGTCGTTGATGTCATGCGCTCTGGACGACTCTCCATCGGACCTAAGCAAGACCTCTTCGAGCAGCAGGTCGCCTCGCAGTGCGACCGGTCGCATGGCGTCGCGATCTCCTCGGGCACCGCGGGCCTGCACATCCTCCTCAAGGCCCTGGGCATCGGCCACGGCGACGAGGTCCTCACCACGCCCTTCTCCTTCATCGCCTCGGCCAACTGCATCCTCATGGTCGGTGCCAAGCCTGTCTTCGTGGACATCTGTCCCAAGTCGCTTAACATCGATCCCAAGCGACTCGAAGCCGCGATCACCGACAAGACCAAGGCTATCGTCGCGGTCGAAGTCTTTGGCAACCCGATGCACATGGACGCGATCGAGTCAATCGCTCGGCGACACGAGATCCCGCTGATCGAGGACGCCTGCGAAGGCCTAGGCGGTAAGCTCAACGGCCGAGCGATCGGCTCCTTCGGCCGAGCCGCTGTATTCGGCTTCTACCCCAACAAACAGATCACCACCGGCGAAGGCGGCATGATCGTCACCGACGACGACCGCCTCGCCGACATGTGCAAGAGCCTGCGTAACCAAGGCCGAGCCATCGCCTCCGACCGCAGCGACAGCGTCGGTACCAACGCGACCGGCTCCTGGCTGGCCCACGAACGCCTAGGCTACAACTACCGCTTGTCAGAGATCAACGCCGCGATGGGCTGTGTGCAGATGGATCGGCTCGACGAGATGCTCATTAAACGCCGACGCGTCGCCAACGCCTACACCCAGCGCCTCCTCGACTTCCCAGATGTTGCTCTGCCTTGCGTGACCGGCAACGAGAACGAGGCCTCGTGGTTCGTCTACGTCGTCCGCCTCTCGCCGCGCTACAGCCGCGCCGCGCGCGACCGTATCATCCAAGGCCTTCGCCGACACGATATCGGTGCCTCCAACTACTTCCCGCCCATCCACCTCCAGCCGTTCTACAAACAGCAGTTCGGCTACGAGCCAGGCACCTTCCCCATCACCGAATCCATCAGCGACCGGACCATCGCCCTACCTTTCTTCAACCAACTCGAAGAAAACCAGATCGACCTGGTCTGCCACACCCTAAGCGTCATGCTCCAACGCGAACGCCTACTACTTGACGGCGACGACAACGCATAACACCCAAGCGCGGCTCGCCGCGCGATGACCATGCTCACCTGGTTTCAAGACCATCCCGTTGCCATCAGCCTTATCGCCGGAGCCTCGGCCGTGCTGTTTGTCCTTGGCTTGCTGGCGATGCCGTTCATCGCCCGGCGTATCCCCGCCGACTACTTCGCACACGAACGCAGACCCGAAAGCCGATTCGTTAGACGGCACTGGCTGCTACGGCTCAGCCTGCTGGTGATGAAAAACCTGCTGGCCGTCATCCTGATCGTCGCGGGCATCGCCATGCTCGTGTTGCCGGGCCAAGGGCTGCTAACGATCCTGGTCGGATTCCTACTTATGGACATGCCAGGCAAGTACCGCATCGGGAAGTGGCTGATCCAGCGACGCGTCGTGTACAAACCCATCAACTGGCTACGCAAACGCAAAGGCATCGAGCCTTTGAAACACGACTAGAAAAACTAATAAGCTAAAGCAGTCAAGCCCAGGTTGGCGTCCTTGCTTTTGGTGTCGATTGAGGTCGCTCTACGTACGGACTTACATCGCTTTGCGTTGCTCGTCGCTGGCGGCTTGGTGGTTGGCTTGTCGGATGGCCAGTTGGATCGCGCAGGCCATGGAGCCGGGATCGGCTTTGTTTTTGCCGACGAGGTCGAACGCCGTGCCGTGGTCCGGGCTGGTGCGGATGATGGGTAGGCCCAGGGTCGTGTTCACTGCGGAGTCGAACGCGAGCATCTTGACGGGGATCAGGCCTTGATCGTGGTACATCGCGACGAAGAGGTCGTACTTGCTGAGGTTCTTTTTTGTGAACAGCGTGTCGGCTGGGAACGGGCCACGGGCGTCGATGCCGGCCTTGATGGAGACGTCGATCGCGGGGCGGATCAGCCGGATCTCTTCATCGCCAAAAAGCCCGTCTTCACCGGCGTGTGGGTTGAGCCCGCAGACGGCGATACGCGGCCTGGCTACGCCCAGCTGCTTCATCGCGTCGTTGCCCAAGTCGATGGTATCGAAGACTCGGCCGATGGTGAGCTGGTTGCGGATGTCCATTAGCGGGATGTGGATCGTCGCGAGGATCGTATTGATGTCTTCGGAGTGAAACATCATGGCGACGCGCTTGGCACGAAGCTTGGACTGGAGGTACTCGGTGTGCCCAGGCCAGCGGTCAAAGCCCGCCATCGCCCAAGAGGTCTTGCTGATCGGTGCGGTGACAAGCGCGTCGATGCCTGCGGAGTCGATGGGGCGTTGCGCTGCGGCAAGCGCGTCGTCGATGAAGCGTCTACTTGCTTGGCCGCCTTGCTTGGTCGGCTTGTGGACCGAAGACCCAAGCATCGAGTACTCGTCGTAGTCCAGGCAGACGACCTCGTGTACCAGCGCGTGCTCGGCCCGCTCCGCATCGTGCTGCAGGCGGTGCCAATACGTCGGGATCTCCGCGAGGTCGGCAGCGTAGGCGAGCAGTTCGTTCATGCCAAAGATGACGAAGCGGGCTTGCTTACGCAGCGCGGGATCGGCAAGGGCTTTGACGATCACCTCAGCGCCGATGCCTGCGGGGTCGCCGATGGTGATACCGATGACGGGTTTTCGGGGCAGCGCGGCCATGGGGGTATCGTAGCGGCTTAAATGAAGCTGGTTTGTGTAGGCGGTGTCGGCGTCCTGAGCGTTGCGATTGCGATACGATGCGTGCATGCAAGACATGGACGAAGCACTACCGGTCGCGGTCGTGGGGGTGGGACGGATGGGCCGACACCACGCGCGGACCTATCACAAGATGGCGATGACAGACCTCGTCGCCGTCGTTGACTTTGATCAGCAGCGAGCACAGGCGTTGGCGGATGAGTACGGCTGCAAGGCCTACGCCTCGGTCGAGGCGTTGCTCGAACATTGCCCGCAGGTCAAGGCGGTGACCATCGCGGTCCCGACGCAGTACCACCAGGCCGCGGCGACACCGTTGATGCAAAAGGGCATCGCGTGTTTGATGGAGAAACCGATCGCGGGGTCAGCCAAAGAGGCGGCACAGATCGTCGAGCTCGCCAAGGCCAACGGCTGCGTCTTACAGATCGGTCACACCGAACGCTTCAACCCCGCGGTGCGAGCACTCGTCGCGATGGACATGACGCCGCGGTACATCGAGGTCACTCGGCTTAGCCCGATGACGTTCCGCTCGCTGGATGTCGGCGTGGTCATGGACATGATGATCCACGACCTAGACATCGTGCTGTCACTGGTCGGTCGGCCGATCGTTGATGTGCAGGCGGTTGGCGTGACCATGCTCGGTGAGCATGAAGACCTCTGCGACGCTCGGCTCACGTTCGAAGGCGGATGCGTCGTGACCATGAAGGGCTCACGCATGGCGCTCGATACTCAGCGGACCCTGCGCCTGTTTAGCGAAGACGGCTACGTGTCGCTGGACTACGGCACGCGCGAGGGCATCATCGTGAGTAAGGCGAAGAACGCGGCGGCACTGAGCGATGCGAAGCAAAGGCTGAGCAAAGGCGCGGACCTGTCGGATGTGAATTATTTGGAGTTGATCGAAGCGGAGCCGCTAAGCATTGAGCTGCCCGAGGACGAGACGGACCAGCTCACCGCGCAGGCTAAGGCATTTGTACATGCGATCCGTACGGGCAGCGAGCCGATCGTTACCGGGGCGCATGGCAGTGCGGCAGTTGACACAGCGGAGCGCATCGTCGCGGCGATCACCGGCCATGCGTGGGACGAGTTAGACAACACATCGAACTGAGGGCGGGCCGACATGCCCGTATGACTCGAACGCATTGGACCCGATCACACTCCTCTTATTGATTGCCTTACCTGTACTGCTCTTGGGTAGCGCGCTATTTAGTGGATCGGAGACGGCGTTGTTTTCGCTCTCAGCACACCAGCGCTCGCTCATGTCGGCATCCAAGCGAGCAGGCGCATTGGCGGCAGCAACGCTGCTCGTAGAGACGCGTGCGTTGCTCGTCACGCTGCTGGTGAGCAATATGGTGATCAACGTGCTGTACTTCACGCTGAGCACGGTGCTCATTGACCGGCTCCTCGAAGACGAGGTGATTGCGGCGACGGGTACCGCAGTGGTCGCGCTGAGTACGCTGTTTGGCGTGATCATCTTTGGCGAGGTGCTGCCCAAGCAGATCGCAGCGCAGAAGGCCTTCGTCTGGTCAGGCTTGGTGGGCGTTCCATTGTTGGCGGTCCACCGCACGATCGCGCCGGTACGGATCTCGGCAGAGCGGCTCGTCATCGCGCCGCTGGCACGGCTGATCGCACCCTCGACGACGCCGCCGGAGCTGTCGGCACGTGAGCTAGAGATCATGCTGAGCATGAGCCGGGACCGCGGCATCATCGACGAAGACGAGCAGCAACTACTTCGGCACGTACTCGAGCTGGGACAAATCAAAGTGCGGGACGTGATGGTCCCGCGTGTCGATATACGTGGATACGACCTCGAAGACCCGATCGAGGGACTGATCGCACTGGCCCGAGAGACACGCCTCCGCCATTTGCCTGTGTACGAAGGCAGCCTTGACCAGATCAAAGGCGTGGTGCTGACGCGGCGTTTGTTGGTGAGCCCGCCGACGAATCAACAGGAGTTACAGAAGCTGATCAGGCCGGTCTACTTCGTGCCCGAGATCGCCGCGGCGGATCACTTGCTGGCGACACTACGCGAGCAAGGCATCACTTTCGCAATCGTCGTCGATGAGTACGGTGGCACTGCGGGCCTAGTCACACTCGAAGACGTTGTCGAGCATTTCATCGGCGATATACCCGGTGCCTATGAACGCGATGGCCAACCGATCGTTGAGCAGCTTCGGGATGGCGTGTTCCGTGTCGGCGCAGACCTCGCGGTACACGACTGGGTCGAGTGGTTCGGCCGTAACCCAGCGATGTCCAAGGCCGCCTCCAACGCGTCAACGCTTGGCGGTGTGGTACTCGGACTACTGGGTAAAGCACCCGACGAGGGCGACCGCGTTACGCTGGGCAACATCGTCCTGACGGTCAACGAGGTCGAGGGACGACGCATCACTTCAGTCACCGTTGCACTGGCGGGCGAGTCGATCGACGACGCACCAGCAGAGGAGGTAGAAGATGCCTGACTCTGACATGCTCTTCTGGATCGTCGTGATGCTGCTGGGCTTCCTTGGCTCGGCGTTATTCTCTGGTATGGAGACAGGGGCCTATCGGCTCAACCGCGTTCGTCTTTACGTCTATTCAGCACAAGGCCGATCTTCGGCCAAGTCACTAGAGCGCATCGTCGCGAAACCCGCATCGCTCATCGGCACACTGCTCATCGGCAACAACCTGTGCAACTACGCAGGTACTGCGGGACTCGGTATCCTCCTTGCTTCGATGGAGCTACCCGTCTGGCAAGCGGTGTTGATCAATACGTTCCTAGTCACGCTTGTGCTGTTCATCTTTGGGGAGACACTGCCGAAGGATTTGTTTGCAGCCCATTGCGACACGCTGATGTATCCATTGGCGAAGCTGTTGGTGTTTCTGCGAGCCGCGTTTACTTGGACGGGCGTGCTTCCGATCGTCGTTGCAATCAGTGCGTTGGCGATCCGTATCGTTGGCAAGGCCGAGGGCGGCGCATTGACGCCCCGTAAGCGTGTCGAGCAGATGGTCCGCGAAGGCGCAGGCGTAGGCCTCATCAGCAGCGAACAGACCGAGCTAGCACAACGAGCACTCGCGCTATCGAAACGGCGTGTGCTGGCAGAGTGTACGCCATGGTCAAGCATCATCACGACACGTGATACCGCCGATCGCAAGGCACTCTGTGCAATGGTCGAGAAGTCACCACGCTCTCGCATGCCGGTCGTCGATCGACGCGGGCGCATCGTCGGCGTGGTAGACATGATCGATGCGCTACTCATTAATGAAGCAGATACGACACCCGTGCAGTCGGCGATGAAGCCTGCTGTGTACTTGGACGCAAACACCACCGTGCGTGCTGCACTCGCGCAGATGCAGCGCGAACATATCGGCATGGCGATAGTACGTCGGCCCGATGGCAAACCCGCGGGTGTGGTGACGATGAAGGATTTGGTTGAGCCTTTGACCGGCGAGATCATCAATTGGTAGGTGCATGATGAGGTGGCAGCCGCCCGACATTGCAGACGCGATCGCCGCGGGCCTTGCAAGGCAGGCCGAGGCGGATGATGCCGAGCACGCGGTGTATGGCTTCGATGCGAGGGACGAGTTGGGTCTACACCCCGTCATCCATGCTGCGGTGAGCGACGCGGGCTACGGCGCCTGGCCCGAGCAGCGGTACCCCGGGCACTGGCACAAGACCAAGCGATCCGAGGGCCTCCGCTGTGACCTCGTGATCACGCCAGATGGTCGGCCGCTACGTGACCAGACCGTTAAGGGCACTCTTTTTGATACAGGTGAAGCGGTCGATGCGCAAGCGGCGTATTGGTTGGAAATCAAGACCGTTGCACAGTTCGAGACCGGCGGAGCGTTTAAGCGTTACTCAGCCGAGCTACTTTCACCCGTCATGAAAGACGTCAAAAAAATTTGGTCCGACGGCGTCATCCAGCACGGCGGGCTGCTCATCATCTTGTTCACCGAGTCGCAAGAGATCGCAGAGCACGACCTCGCTATCTGGCACGAGCGGTGCATCCGAAAGGGCTTCCCGGTTGGGCCGCCAGCGGTGCGCGGCTTACCGATCAACGACCGTATCGGCAACAGCTGGTGCAGCGTGGCGGTGTTCGGCGTGAGGGGGGTGTGATGAGAAAAAATGTCAACATCATGAATCAACTTGCTTAGACATCACATCCGTAAGCCAAAAGGGCTAGCGTAATGCAACGCGCTCGAGGCTAGTCATGATCTCAATAGGCCATGAAGTAGGTATAATCCTGTATATAGGCTTAGCGAGATTCGTGCGTTTAGAAATGATTGAAGGATTTTATGGCTGATCGCATCGGTCTAAGCAGTTTTGTTGCAGGGGTGCTGCTGTTGGCTGTCTTATGCCCGTTCGGCGCGACCGCTGACGAGGTCCTGTATCCCAGTGACGACTTCGCCAAGCTCGATACGTTCGAGTCGATCGCGGTCGAGGATGCGGATAAGCTTTTTATAAAGAAGGACTACCCCGGCGCATATGCCGCGTACAAGGCTTATTCGATCGAATTCGCTCAGGGCGAGGCGCTGCCATACGTACTGCTTCGGATGGGCCGTTGTCTGCATCTGGCGGGGAAACGAAACACCGCCGTCAAGGCTTACCAAGATGTCGTGGACTACTTTCCCAACGACGTGCGTTACGCAGCGGCGGCGCTCTACTACATCGGGCAGTGCCATCAGCAGAACGGCAATGAAGACAAAGCCTTGGCTGTCTGGGCCAAGATGGTCAAGGACAAGGCTTACGTCGCGCAGTCAAATTCTGGCGCGGCACTGATCAAGCTTGCTGAAGCAATGCAAAAGCGTGGCGACTACAACGAAGCGGTCGAATACCAATGGCGGACTGCGGTCGCGTTTCGCAAGTCCAACCGCAAGGTCGCAGAGACCGCACGCAAGAGCGTCGAGTTCCACTACATCGTGCGCAACCCCAACCAAGAAAAACTACTCGCCTTCTGCAACGAGGTCGGCGGGTTCGGCTGGCGGCAAAACATCGACCAGCCCGAAGAGAACGCGACCTACTGGCGGCACGTCTTGAACCTCGTATTGAGTACCAAGCTAGAAGCTGAGAAGCGCGCCGACGTCGCGCTTTATTGGGACGGGCAGATGGGTGATCGTTTTGCTGAAAACGATGCTCTCCGCGTGTCTTGGTTCAAAACACGCCTCGCCCATGACAAGGCCCTTGAAGCCTGGGCCAATCGCATGGACACGCAATTCAACCTTAAGCCCGTTACCATCGCTCGCGTCAAGGGCTGGCTGGGTTACTACAACGCGTACCCAAAGCTGAGATCCGCCTTCTTCAAGACGCACGGCGAGCCCCTACTCACAGGGCTCAACACCGAAGAGAAGATCAAACTACTTGAGCACCTCCGTCACCCGTTACGCATGCATGATGAAGCGATGCAAGTTCTAAAAACTGTCCGAACCACTGGCATGGCCGACCCTGCGCTGGCTAAGTTCGCCAACTACGTCGCGGAGTATGAAGGTGAAGACGCGTTCCTCCTCACCGTCAACAAGATCAAGGACAAGACCTTCGCCACACGCGTGCGGTTTGATTACTACTACGCACGCTCGCATCGTAACGGCGAAAACCAGAAAAAAGCGCTGGCTGAGGTGCCAGTACTGAGCAAATCACCCGACCACGCTCAAGCGATCGTCTGGCCACACGCGACGCTTATGCAATGGCAAGGCGAGTACGATCAAGCCATCAAGCTATACCGCGCCGCCAATCGACAGCCACAGTCGACATGGGCGGTGATCGACTGCTATATCGCGATGAAGCAGCACGGCAAGGCGATTGAACTGTGCAACGAGCTACAAGTCCTCGGCGGCGACACCGCCGCACAGGCTTGCCTAAAGGCAGCAGACATCTACCGCATCGCGGGTGACAAAGGTAAAGAAGTCCAACAGCTACAACTCACTCTCCGAAGATACCCCGGCACACGCCAGTCCAGCGAGTCGCACCAGCGCCTCGAAAAATACGGCGTCAAAATCATCGGCGGTGAAGCCGAGGCCAAGGACTAATAGACCCTCGGCTTGAACAGCCCCGCTACGCAACGATCCACCTACGCATCGAGATACCCGATGAATTCATTTAAGACACACCCTTGTTACAGGCACCCTGCCCGACTCGTCGCGGCACTCGCCCTGCCGTTGTTGTTCACACTGCCTGCTGGCCAAGCACAAGCACAAGATAACGCAGGCGATG
>JBGCDC010000547.1:0-3914 GCA_045105055.1 Phycisphaeraceae bacterium
ATTGCGTAAGCAACGCGATCAAGCCATGAGCTTCCCGATCGACTACGTCGCCTTCGACATCCCCGACGAGTTCGTCGTGGGCTACGGCCTAGACTACGACGACCAATATCGAAACCTCCCCGAAATTGTCACGCTCAAACCCGAGATCGCACAGGGCTAGACTGCCTTAGGTGGGGTGGGCGTCCCGCCTGCCGTTTGGACGCAGTCCAAAATAAGTTGAATGACGCCTGCGACACCTTTCATTTACGATCTCGTATCGATGGCTCACCCCCCACGCCACAACCCGGACGATCAAGCCAAGCCCGCGCAACAACACGCGCTAGCAGCAGCCGAGGCGAGCGACGCCGTAGAAGCCGAGCCCGCTATGGCCCGCGCTAACGCGATGCTCCCCGCCGAGCTGCTACAGCCCGGCGAGATCATCATCCTGCTCATCAAACCGAGCCCGCTCTACATCTTGCTCGTCCCGGTGCGTTTCATCGCGATCGTCTTGCTCTGCACAATGCTCGCGGCACAACTACAAAGCCGCGGGTTTAGCCTAGGCCTCGATCGACACGAAATCATCATCGTCGCACTAGGCGTCATCGGCGTCCGACTCTTCTGGCAGATGCTCGACTGGCTCAGCCAAGTCTACGTCCTCACCGACCAACGTATCATCCGCGTCATGGGCGTCCTCAACGTCCACGTCTTCGAGTGCCCGCTACAAAAAATCCAACAGACCGACCTCATCCTGCCGCTGATCCAACGCCTCTTCTGGCTCGGGTCCATCGGCTTCGCCACCGCAGGCACCGCCGCGCACGAAGCCTACTGGCTCATGGTCGCCCGCCCACTCGAAGTCCACAACAAGATCGTGCAAACCCTGCGGCGATATCGGCGATAGCTGTTAGTTCGTTAATTAGTACGTCGAATCGTGCTATTGGTAGCCGTCACAATCGCAGCGACTAAAGCGCCATACAGCTCTGTCGTGATGGCGTGATAAAGATTTTCGTCACCGCTCTCATACTTGTACCAAGGCTCATTCCAAGAACCCATCCCACCGAAAACCCACGCGTCATCTGCCGCAGCGAGAATGCGTTTTGCTTGAGAATTGGCTTGTAGTTTCGCCCAATAGGGAAAATATTCCGCTAATCTCCCCTCATTGCATTTGAGATATCCCAACCCTTGTTCAAGCCAATGAATAAAGTGCGAAGTGTTGTGAAAAGTTTTGGCGTACTCGTTTGCTGAATTGATCGCGGACCACAGACGAGATTCAACTTCCTCAAGAGACTCGCCTTGGGGCAAAGCATGAGTGTTAATAGCTTTGCCGGTATATCGAATATTCCAAGCAGGCTCGTAGTCAGGATGCGATCTCTCTGACTCATTCCCCACAGACCATTTAACCGTCCAAAGGGAAACAGCGTCGCGGCAACGAATTATCATTGACCAGTGAGCATCAAGGTTCGGTAATTGATACGTTTCATGGTCTGGAAAATTTAGGTCCTGATTCGGCTTAAAGACGAGTTGTACATCAAGAAGACCTTGCTGTCTCAGCCATTCAATCCAACTTGCCATATCACGCGCGATCGCCACTTCATCGCTTTGCGATTCTGCAAAGACGAATTGAAAAGAATAGCGTTCGTGAAGCTGCTGGTCGTTTACCGCAAATTCAATGGGCTGGTTCGTCTGTACTACAGCGTTTGCATAACAGACCAAAGAGACCATCTGAGAAATTGAGATAATCATAAGCGGCTCAAATTCCGCGTTGTCGCACGCTTGCGGCGTGGCCGTCTAAGCCTTCTGCCTCGGCCATCGTGGCGATGTGGTTGATGATGCGCTGGGGCATGCCGTTGGGGTAGGCGACGGTGCCGGTGCGTTTGAGGAAGGTGTAGCAGCTCACGCCGGAGGTGAATCGGCCGGTGGTGTCGGTGGGCAGCGTGTGGCTCGGGCCGGCGTAGTAGTCGCCACTGGCGACGGGGGTGTTGCCGAGGAAGACTTCGCCGCCATGCTGGATGGTTTGCAAAAACGCTTGCGGGTCGGCGACCGCGAGGTTGACGTGCTCGGCTGCGAAGATGTCGGCCCATGTCGCCGCGTCGGCTTCGTCTTTCACTAGCACCGCAAATGAGGCATCCCTAAACGACGCTTCGATCGCATCACGCCGATCGCGGAATTGCAGCTGCATCTGAATAGCCGTCGTGATTTTTTCGATCCCCGCGCGATCCCATGCGATCAAGAAGCACTTGCCCGGGTCGTGCTCGGCTTGTGCGATCAGGTCCGCCGCGACCGCGTCGACTTCGCAGGTGTCATCGGCGACCGTGACGATTTCACTCGCGCCATAAAACGCATCGACACCGACGACGCCGTTCACACGCATCTTCGCCGCTTGAACGACGGGGTGTCCCGGCCCAGCGATGAAGTTCACAGGCTCGATCGTATCCGTGCCGTATGCCAACGCAGCAACCGCAGGCGGTCCACCGATGCGATACACCTTACTTAAGCCCAGCATGTGCGCGACCGCTAACGTGATCGGCGAAATATCTTTCGCGGGTTCACCCTCTTTGCGATAAGGCGGCGGCGTCATGACGGTGATGTCGCTTGGCTTGACCCCCGCGACCATCGCAGGCACCGCGAGCATGATCAGCGAGCTAAACAAAACCGCACTCCCGCCAGGCACCATCAAACCCACCGGCGTGATCGGCGTCCAACGCAGGCCCAACTCCGCCTCCGCGATCCAGACCGGCTCCGCATCGCTTGGCTTGATGTGCTTCTGATACGCATAGACATTACTGATCGCTTGTTCGATCGCTTCGCGTAGTTCGCCAGTGAGCTGCGCGTCTGCCGCTTCGAGTTCATCTTGCGTGACGCGGATGCGACCCGCAGAAAAATCCGGATCGGTGAACTGCTGCATGTGATCGACGATCGCGGCGTCGCCCCGCTGCCGCGTGTCACGGATCAGGTCGGCCGCAAGCGTCGCCCATTTACCATCCGGGTCCACTGCGCCGCGCAGACTATCTAATCGCTGCTGCAAACCAGCGCGGTCGTCTTCATTCGTAGGGTCGTAGATCGGGAACATCATTTCCTTTGTGAGAGCCCGACAGTTTAGGCGATTCGGCCCGCTTTAACCACGAAGGCACGAAGAGCACGAAGGAAGGCAATTGCCACCAAAAGGACAAGAAGAAAGGCATTATTTTTTGTACTTTTTGTGCCTTTTTGTGGCTAAATGAATTGGCCTGCCTTACTTGGTGTGCTTCGTGCCTTTGTGGTTCAAAACGCTGCGCTCAACTCAGCATGGCAAGCACGACGAACATGGCGACGCCCGCGACTGCGGCGACGGTCGCCATCTTGCGATAAGGCTTAGCGGCGAAGGCCATGACGCCACCGGTGAGGAACAGCGCGACGAGCCCGACCATCCAGACGGCCGCGAACCACTTGAACACCTCACCGGCCTTGGCCTTGTGGAGCTGCACGAAGTATCGCTGGATGTCCGTGTCCTTCACTTTGAACTGCGCGACGAGGGGATCGTCGGTCGGGTGCAGTTGCACATCGCGCACCGCGCCGGTCCACTCGAAGAAGTACGACGTGCCGCCCTTCTTGACGGACGCGCTGCCGGTCGGCGGGCTGATGCCCTGCTTCTCGAGTTCGTCCTCTGCAAGTTTCGCGAGCGTGGACAACTCGCCGTCGAGCGGCTGCGTCAGTTGAAGCTCGGTTTCGACCGTGTCGTATCCGCCCTTCAGGCCTAGGCCGTAGAGCCCGCCGGTGATCGCATACATGATGCCCATGGGCAAGAAGAACGCCGCGAGCACGGTGTGAACGATTATGAGTTGTTTGCGGTAGCCCATCGGTTGCCTCGTGCTGGTTTAGCGAGTGAAGAAGATAAGCCGCGGATGGGCGATAGGCAATCTTTGCACTTTGGGGTAGTGGTGATTTTGGTTTACCACAAA
>JBGCDC010000548.1:0-11809 GCA_045105055.1 Phycisphaeraceae bacterium
CCGTCGCCGCTGTCGCGGGTGTGACGGTCACGGATGATGCGGTGTTGGAGATGATCGAGACGCGCGAGCAGGCCCCGTCGCTCCCGGCCATGGTGTTTCTTGAACAAGAGGTACAGGACCTCGCTGATGCGCATGTCTATCTGGATGCGAACAACGAAGACGCGGCCGAGCAGCTCGACTTGCTGTTGGGCACGCAGGGCTGGCGTCGATTCGCGCTGGTCAACATGGAAGACTTTATCGTCGAGCATGGCGATGATGCCCGGAGGCTTTTCGCCTTCCGCGTGCCGGTGCAGCACGAACTTGAGTTGATGAGGAAGCGTAACGCGGTCGCGCCTGGCGTGTTGCTTTTCAACGGTGCACCCGAGATGGCGCTGGCTGGAGGCGCGAACGATGCAGAGATGCTCGAAGACGCGCCGCAGCAAAACGCCGGGCCGGAGCCTGCGCCGGTGCCCGCCCCGGCCGTAGCCGACCCTGCCGCCGCCGAGAAACCCCAAGCGCCCAATACGCCGCCGCTGCGTCAAGCACTTGAGGACGCGGCACAAGCCAGGGAGGGCGACGCGCTCTTCGCCGCCGACGAGGTCTTGGAGGGCCGTCAAGCTGCTTTCGAGCAGATGGTCTTCATCCGCGAGTACGCCCACAAGCAACCGGCGGGCAAGCCGATCGGCCAACGCTCCGACTTCACCGAGACCGTTTACTGGTCCAGTGCGACCAAGACCAACGAGGCTGGCCTAGCGACGATCACGTTCGATCTGTCCGACTCTGTCACGAGCTTCCGCGTCAAGGCCGATGCGTTTACGAAGGACGGCGCGCTCGGTGCCAACAGCGAACTGATCGAATCGGTTCGTCCGTTTTATGTTGAGCCGAAGCTGCCGTTGGAACTCACCGCGGGCGACAAGGTGCTCTTGCCGATCGCGATGATCAATAACACAGATGATGAGCTCGGCGTCGAGCTGTTCCTCAGTAAGCTCGGTCGAGCAGGCACGGTTAACCTCGACAGCATCCCCCTCGGCGCCGACACGCGCGGCCGAGCGATCCACGAGCTGATCATCGGCGAGACCTTCGGCGAGTTGGCCTTCAACATCGAAGCAAGAGCCGGTGCGTACTCCGATCAGAACAACCGCAAGCTCCGCGTCGTCCCCAAGGGCTTCCCCATCAACGACGGCTCGGGCGGCATGATGCAACCCGATGGTGAAATCAAAGACGAGATCACCATCCCCGACACCACCGTGCCCGGTTCGCTCTCTGCAAGCGTCACCGTCTACCCCACACCGCTCGCCAACCTCACCGAAGCACTCGAAGCACTTATCAGACAACCCTCGGGCTGCTTCGAACAAACCAGCTCGACCAGCTTCCCGCTCGTCATGGCCCAGCAATATTTCATGACCCACCAGGGCATCGACCCCGAACTCATCGCCAAAGCAAAGACCAATCTTGACGCGGGCTACAAGCGGCTCATCAGCTTTGAAACGCCGGATAAGGGCTACGAATGGTTCGGGGCAAGCCCACCCCACGAAGCACTCACCGCCTACGGCCTGCTGCAATTCAACGAGATGAAACAAGTCATGGACGTCGATCAAAAAATGATCGACCGCACCGCCGACTGGCTGATGTCGCGATGTGGCAACGATGGCTCGTTCGAGTTGGACAAGAAAGCACTCGACAGCTTCGGCCGAGCACCGCAAGACACGACCAACGCGTACATCGTCTGGTCGATACTCGAAGCGGGCTACGACCCGGCGAAGATTGAAAAATCAATTGATCTGGTGTTGAGGAAAGCAACCGAGGGCAACGACGCATACATCATCGCGCTGGGTGCGAATATCGCGCAGCTTGTTGATCGCGACGAAGCGAAGCAACTGCTCGACAAACTCGCAAGCAAACTCTCCGACGAAGGCTTCGTGGAAGGGGCCGTCACCAGCATCACCAACTCCGGCGGCGATGCGCTGAAGATCGAAACGACTTCGCTCGCCATCCTCGCTTGGCTGCGTGACGATGCGTATACCGAGCAGGTCGAGCAATCGATCCTCTGGTTGACCGAGCGATGCAAGTCCGGACGCTTCGGCTCGACGCAGTCCACGGTGCTGGCGCTCAAGGCCATCGTCGAATACGACAAGGCCCGCTCCACACCCAAGGCCCCCGGCAGCCTGGTCGTCTTGGTTGACGGCAAGCAAGTTGGCGAACCTGTTGCGTTCAACGAAGAAACCAAGGGCGCGATCCACCTGCCCCAACTCGCCAGTCACCTGACGCCCGGTAAGCACACCATCGCGGTGCAGATGACCGGCGGAAGCAAGATGCCGTACTCGATCGCGGTCGACTACTTCGCCAACACACCGGCGAGCAGCGACGAATGCAAGCTGCGGATTGAGACGATGTTGCCCCAAGCCGTCTTGAAGAAGGGCGACATTCCCGTCGTGCAAGAAGGGGAGACGACCGAGGGGATTGTCAAAGTCACCAGCGCCTCCAAGGACGGCCTGCCCACCCCGCTCGCCATCGTCGGCATCCCCGGCGGGCTCGAACCCGACTATGACCAACTCAAAGAACTCATCGCCGTGGGCAAGATCGCATCATTCGAAGTCATCGGCCGAGACGTGGTGCTCTACTGGCGTGAGATGAAGCCCGAGCAAGTGACCGAGCTTTCGATCCGCTGCGTAGCCGCCGTCCCCGGCACGTACACCGGCCCGGCATCGCGTGCGTATCTTTACTACACCGACGAGCACAAGCAGTGGGCCGGCGGTTTGACGGTCAACATCACGCCGCGTGATCAAGAGTAGTTCGTTGATTGACAAGCCCTCGGCGTGCCTGCTTTGAGGCATGACGCGGGATACCTCTTCGTCACGTTTTGATCGTTCGATATCCCACGGCATGCTCCCGAGCGAGCACGCCGTGGGCTTTTTTTAGACTCAATCCACCTTCACCAGTACGATTGTGATGTCATCGTTGGCGTCGCAGTCGCCGCGGTGATCGGCCAAGCGGTCGAGCAGGGTGTCGATACCTTCCTGAGCGGGCATCGAGCCGATTTCGTGTAGGGCGTACTCGAGTTTTTCTCGGCCAAAGCGTCGGTTGTGTTCGTTCATCGCGTCGGTGACGCCGTCGGAATAGAGCAGCAGGCAGTCGCCCTGTTTGAGACCGACAACGTCTTTGTCGTATTCCGCATCGGACAGGACGCCGGTGACCATGCCGCCGACATCGAGTTGAGTGATTTTGTTGTCGCGGAGGAGTAGGCCGGGCTCATGGCCTGCGTTGCAGTAGGTCAGTCGTTTGGTTTTGTGGTCGATCGTGCCGTACCAAAGCGTGGCGAATTCCTTGTCGAGCGTGTCGCGGTCGAGGGCTTTATTGACGCGCTCGATGATGACGTCGAGGTCGTAGAGGTCGTGTGCGTAGGCCCGTAGCGACGAGCGGACCATGGCCATGAGCAGCGATGCCGCAACACCTTTACCCACCGCGTCGCCGACGGCGATTCCCGTTGCGTTGTCCAGCCCGATGAAGTCGTAAAAGTCTCCGCCGAGGCCTTGCGAGGGGACGTAGGTCGCCGCGATCTCGACATTGGGGATCTTTGGCGATCGCTTGGGCAGCATGCGCTGCTGGACGCCTTGTGCTAACTCGACCTGCCGATTGAGCGAGAGGTTGCGTTGTCGCTCGGCATCGAGCTGCGCACTGCGCACCGCGGTGGCGAGGAGCTGTGCGATCGCACGCACCAGGTTTTCTTCGAACATCGTGAAGCGGCGGGGCTTCTCCGTGAAGAGCTGGATCGTCCCGATGCCGCGGTCCTGCATCATCAACCCGGTGGAGAGCATCGAGGTGATACCGGCCTGTTGCGCATCTTCGGGGTAGTAGCTGCGCGGGTCGGTGGTCATGTCTTCGATGTAAACCATCTCGCCGGTCAGGGCCTTGCGGGTCAGCTCGGATTTGTTGACGAGCGTCTTGCCTTTGTCGGCGATGGCCGGGTCTATACCGAAGAGGGCTCGGGCGTGGAGCTCGGGCTTGCCATCGACGCCCTGGGTGAGCAGGCGGATGACCACGGCCTTCACGGCCATGACACGCGCGATCGCGTTCGCCGCGGCGTCGAGGGTTTCTTGTGGGTTGGCTTGCGCGCTGAGCAGCGTCGACAGCTCGTAGAGCACGCGCAGCTCGCGGATGCGCTGTCGGTTTTGGTGCTGCTCGTAGCACAGCGATGCGATCGAGTTGGCGATCTGGTGGATGAAGCCAAGTGATGCGCCGGTGGTTGCGGTGTACGCGTTTTCGGCGGCGGTGAGCAGCTCTTCGCGGTTTTTACCTGTGATGCCGACTTTGTGGCAAAGGCTGTCGAGCGCTTCGCGATGCTGCAGCGTTAGGCCGTGGTCCGGCTCGATCTGGTGCGGGTGGACCACGATGGACCCGAGCTGGTGTCCGCCGATGGAGATCGGGGCGCGGAGTGATCCGTCGGGCTCGCGCTCGGTGAAGGTGAGCTGCTCGAAGGCCTGCTCGGCCTCGGCACGCTTAGGCAGGTCGGTCGGCTTGGTAACGGGCTGGTCTTTCGCGTCGAGGACGCGCATTGATAGCCGGGCGAAGCTGGTGAAGGAGTCTTGGAGTTCCTGCAGCGTATCGGGATCGATGAAGTCGGTAAGCGAGAGGCTGTCCGACGAGCCGTAATGGAGCGCGGGTGTGTTCAAAAGTTCCCAAGGAATATCGGCACGGCAACGGGCGGAGCCAGAGAAAGCGGGAGAATGATTGTAGTTGAGTGCGGGCGATCGGGCTTAGGGTGAACCTGTAAAAAGCCGTTCAGGGGAGAAGTTGTTGATGGCTTACATCGTTACACAGTCGCGCGAAGTTAAGGCAACAGGACGGTCAACCCTGATGATTAAACATGACGCTGATCTGTTGGTCTGTCTTTTATAAAAGCTTCGCACGGGACGCTACGCGTTGCCCGCTACACGGATGATCACGACACCGGTTTACTTCACTGGGTCTGCGGCTTCGACGGGTTTTTCGGCTTCCGCGTCTTTATCTTTCGCGTCCTTGTCTTTGCCTTCAACCCAGATTTTTCGGAGTAGGGGCATGAGTGGGTCACGCGGGGCTTCGGATTCAGCGACAGCTAGGCCGAACTCGATGAGCGGCTTGGCTTCGAGTTGGTAGCCGAGGTACGCGAGGACGAGGCCCGGGTCGGCGCCGTGGATGTCTTCGCCGATCATTTTCTGCAGACGGTTTTGCAGCCACTTGAGACGCTCGGTCTGTGGGAGCAGCTTGTCGTCGTAACGCAGCGCGATGAGCTCGGGGTTGTTGGCGAACAGGCCGCGGATATTGAACGCGGCGGAGCGGATCATGCCTGCACCCATTTGGCTGTGGACTAGGCCCGCCATCGCCAGCGGGTCATCCTTCTTCTCGCGAAGCACTTGGCGGTAGATGTTCTCCGCGATGATGTATCGCTCGGCGGCTAGCTCTTGCTCACCACGGGACAACAGCTTGTTCACGCGGTTGGTGTCGGCACCGGCTAGCGTACGGACACGTGGCAGGTCATAGGACAGGTCGTTGAGCAGCTTGCCTAGCTCGCTGTCGGGATTGATCGTGGGAAGCTCTGTTTCGTAGTCGATGTTGCCGTCTTCATCGACCATGTCCAGCGAAAGACGCAGTGCGACTTCGCGGGCATCCATCTTGGCTTTGAGGACAGCTGCCTCGGGTTCTTCAAGGATCTTCCGCCACTCGGGTCGCGTGTCCTCTTTGGGTTCAGCGCCTTCTTCGGTATCAGGCTCGGCACCTTTCGCGTTGGCGAGGATGTCAGCGATCAGCTTGTCGTAAGGATTTTCCGGTGCCTTGGGCGCGGCGGTTGCATCCTGAGCAGCGGGTTTGCCAAAGACGCGATCGCGAAGCGTCATGGCTTGGCTATTGGGAAGGTTGTTGTCGTCTCGACCAGCGAGCTGCAGGGCCATCTGCGATTGAACCTGTGTGCCTAGCGCGATCGCTAAAGGGTCTTCGCGGAGATTGAGCTCGGCGAGTTGCTCTTGCGTAAGGTCGCCACGATTGGTGCCTTCGAAGCGCAGGTTCTGACGCAGCGACAGCGGGTCAGAGGTGTTGGTCGCGGTGTCGGGGCGTGTCTGATTATTGTCTTCTGGATCAAACCCAGCGGGGTCTGGTCGGTCGGGCTGTAGGTCGCGTTGGCTTGGCGCACTGGCGTCGAGCGGGTTGTAGCGGATGCCGGTGAGCGGCGAGGCGTTGACACTGACAAGTCCCGAGGGCGTGTTGACGAGGCCGATGGAGCTGCCAGCGCTGCGTAGCGAGTTGATGTCTTGGAAGCCGGAGATCGCGACGAGTCCGCCGCCGTTTTGTCGGAAGGTGACGACGCCCGAGCCGGGGTCGTAGGAAGTCCGCGTGGCGAGGCCGTTGCCGCTGCCCGCGCGGAAGCCAGAGAGGTTGTCGCTTGGTCGGCTGACGATGACGCGGTCGCCGATCTGGCCAGCGCGATAGTTGAACCCACCAGCGCCTGTCGAGGAGAAGACGCTATCGCGTCGGAAGTTAAAAAGCGAGTCGCTGCCGAGCGAGCCTTGGAAAGCACCGTCGGCGTTGTAGCCAAGCGAGCCTTGGAACGCGCGTCCCCCGCCGACGTTGCCGGTGACGAGGAGGTTGCGGGCACGGTAGTCGATCTGCTGACCGGCTTGGTTGAATCCGCCGGAGCCGACTTGCTGATTAGAGTCGTGTGCGGCGCCGTTTTGCGCTTGGACCTGTGCCTGAGCGGGGGTGATCGCCAGGGCAGCGGCGAGCAGGGCGGCGGTCGAAACAGATTGTCGTAGGCGGGCGGAAGTCATTTCCAGGCTCCAAAGGGCGATTTTTCGGTCGTCTATCACTAATTATAGTTCATAAACTCGGGTTGACGAAGCAAACATCGGCCAAATCGTCGGCCGACACCCACGCATAACCTCCGCGGGCCCGGTTTTATTTTGACGTTTGGGGGCTGTTTTCGGTTCCAAACGACCGGGCAATCCGCCAAACAGGGTCGGAACCTCGCTAACTCGGCTACTTCTTCTTATCGATGTCGGATTCCGGCCGCTCGGGGTCCTTGGCCTTCTTGAGATCGACGGCCTCGTGGCGAAAAACAATACGGTCGATGTTGAATCGTTGGCTCCGGCCAGAGATACCCAATGCATAGGTCTTGCCAGCTTCGAAGATGTACCGCGGGTTACGTTTGTTGTTGTGGCCGCCGAGGTCGAGGGTTTCAGCCCAGCCCCAGCCCTTCTTTAGGCCGCCGAAGAGCTTGGTGTCTTTGCGGAGCACCTCTAGCCTGGCGTCGTTGCCGTGCTTGTCGCCCGCCTTGTCGCTCGCCTTGTAGTCACCCTCGACTCGGACGTACGCGTCGTTGCATTTGTCGGGCTCTTCGCCGTCCAAACGCTTGTGTGCCCGAAGGTGCAGGGTGTAGGCACCCGCCTTTTCGATCTTGAAGAAGTAGACCAGCGTCGAACCCACCGGGCCGCCCGCCGGTTTGTTGCCCGTGTATTCGATGTGGCCTTTGCCGGTGAAGCCTTCGATGTCGGTCTTACCCGCCCATTTGCCCGGCTTCGAACTGCTGCTCTCGGCTTCGATCACAACGATGCCATCAGATTCGACAAAAACCTTACGCGCTTCAGATGGCAAAGCGAAGAGCAAGGCGATCGCGAAAACAAAGACGAGTGTCGAGAATTGGCGCCGCATAAAAGTCTCCAGTGCATGCAAGAAGCACTGGCAATCCTACTTGGAATGTCTCAGTCTTTCGAGCTTTTTCCTTGAAACCGCCAACCGGTCAGCGGGCCTTCAATGTCGGCGAGTTTTTTGAGCGCGGCGTCGAAGGCGTCTTGGTCGAGGATGCAGCCGACGGTTGCGGCGGCGTCGGTTGCGAAGGCGCTTGGGCCTTTCACGCAGGCGTATCGGCTGCCAGTGACGCCGAGCCCGGTGCGCGGGTCGATGACGTGGGAGTAGCGTGTGCCGTCGATCTCGATGAAGCGGAAGGCGTCGCCCGAGACGGAGACCCCGCCATTGGCGTGCCAGAACGCGAGGCCTTGCTCGCCGTCCTTGCGTGGAAAGTCAGCGACGTTGATCGGCCAACCCTTGAGCCCCGGCGGCGCATCGCCCATCGCCATGTCGCCGCCCGCCTGCACCTGTGCCATCGTGAGCCCGCGTTGCTTGAGTACCGCTAAGCCTTGGTCCGAGATGTAGCCCTTGGCGATCCCGCCTAGGTCCAGCCAAGCGCCTTGCTTCGCCAAGCGTGCGGTCTGTTTTTCAGCATCGAGCACGAGGTAGTCCATCCCCACGAACGGCCGCATTCGATCGATCGCGGCCTTGGGCGGAAGCTCGCGCCGCTCCCGACTGGTCCGCCACATATTCGTGAAAGGCTTAGCCGTGATATCAAACGCGCCGTCCGTCGCGGCGTGGACCTTCACCGACCGCACCAGCACCGGCCAAAGATCATCCGACACCGCACGTGATTCTTTCGGGTCTTCGCTGGCAAACTTAGCGAGTTGCAGTAGTTCGCTGTCGGGGTACGACCGGACGTAGTCGCTCATGATCGATTCGAGCCGAACCATTTCGTCGAACGCCGCATCCGCTGCCGCACGGGCTTCTTGATTGTTATCCGCATAGACCGTGATCACGCACGCGGTCCCCATGAGCTTGCGCTCATGCGTAAACCGCTGCAGCTCCACCTTCGCCGCAATCGAGTCCGCGTAATCCAAAGCCGCTTGCGGGTCGGCGGGGGTCGGTGTGTCAACTTTTGTTTTAGTCTCTTGCAATGCGAAGCTAGGTATCGCGGAAGCAAAAAGTAGTCCCAAAAGCAAGCAAATCAAAGGATTTCGCATCATGGTGTATCACCGCTTACCGTACGGGCATCTTTGTAGGGTCATGATAGGACAGAGTCGATCTAGGAGCGTAAGGACGCGGAGACACGCCATGCGATACACGAAGGCTATCAATCAGCAAAAACTAGGAAGTGGGGCGGACATTCCTGTCTGCCGTTGGCCGGAGGCCAAGTCTGGTTCGAGCGATTCGCTTTTGGCGATTGGCAGACAGGAATGTTTGTCCCACGGATCATGCGTACTGATACTCCTTTGCATACTGTTCTTTTTGACGGGCTGCTACGACGTTCCGCAAGCTGATCTACCCGTGCAGTTTTCGGATGAAGTCCAGTTTGATTTTGGCGATAAGCAGTTGGCAGAAGGATGGATACTCGACACGCCCGTGGCGATAAATATTGACCCGCAAGAACGGGTTTCGTTTTCCATGAATGTGGTGCCGGGGGATGAGGCATTGGGTATCAAACCGTTCTATCTATCGACTGTTGAAGTTCGCCGCAGCATGTTTCTGCCGTGGGCAACGGGTGACGGTTTAATCAAAGATGATTGGGTGCGATGGAGTAAGCTTGACCTGCATCCGTCGCGCATCCCGAACAATGTGATTCGTTACGGCCCGGTTGGCCGGCCCGCGATGGGGATGAGCCGAAAGACTGCGGAGCTTTTTTGCGAGTGGTTGAGCCAGCAAACCGGGCGGGCGTATCGGCTGCCGACGGAGGCGGAGTGGCAGTACGCGCTTCGGTCGGGTGGCGGGGTGCCAGACGACCGTGAAGAATTGTTTAAGCGAGCGACGCTTTATGACAACGCAGAAGTGATGTTCGACCCACCGTTTCATGAACTACCGACCGCCTCAGGCGAACGAAAGCCAGATATCAACGGGCTTCACGATATGTTAGGTAACGCGGCTGAGTGGGTTACACAGACCGGAACAGATCACGTCGTGCGTGGCGGTCACTTTCAAACGAAAGCAGATGATTTGTCTGTGGACTGGCGAAAAGTAGAAGACCTCGACGTATGGAATGCGTCTTCCATCTGGCTCCGAAGACCCGCTGAGACGACGCACTGGTACAACAACTTTTATTTCACCGGCATCCGCCTCGCCTGCGACGCCGATCAGGCCCCTGAAGCGGCTCCGGTTCCCTATAACCCCGCCCCGTAACGCGCATTTTGATTTCACGTCTTTACTTTGACCGTCTATACTTACAGACTTGCTTGCCCGGCTCGACCGGGTCTTTTTTTCGGCATGCCCCCGGCCGTTTTTGGAAGTATCCGAAAGTGTCCGCGTACTGGGCCTGCCTAAACCTCCCCCTCGGGACCCTCGTGATGAAAACTTTTCTTGTTGGTGCTGTGATCGTGATCGCTCTACTGGCCGGTGTCGGCGGGCTTGTGCTCGGCGGGCTGGCGATGAAGACGACCTTCGAGAACCAGGCCGTGAGTGCTGTGAACCAAGACGTTGATGTGGACCTTGCGGAGATCGCCGGTTACACGCCGGTCGAGGCCGACACGGTCGCGATCCTTAAGCACGAACTGTCCGGCGGCAACACGAAGCTCATCTGGGAGACCGGCAAGATCCAGGCCGGTGCTCGCAAAGACTTCGACGGCACATGGAACAGCCTCGGCGGCGCGGTTGTTTTTGATGCCAAAGCCAAGGCCCTTAAGGCCGTGCAAGTCAACATCCTCATCGAAAGCTTCAACGGCTACGGCAGCACCAGCGAGCGTGCCCCCGGCGGCCTAGTCAACACGGTCCTAGGCAAGGGCGTCGCGCCGCCGACCGGCTTCGACCCGTGGTTCGACTGGGTCAACCACCCCGAAGCCGTCTTCGCCGCGACCGAGTTCATCGCACGCGATGCCGACACGGACGCTGGCCACGAAAACGCACCCGAGGGCTGGACGCACCTGATCAAGGGCACCTTCAACCTCAACGGCACCGAAGAAGCACTCGCCATCCCCGCGATTGTTAAGTTCGACGGCGATGTGGTCACGATCGACACGGCCTTCAGCATCAGCCGAGCAACCTTCGGCGTCACCCCCAAGAATCCCCTGCCGCTGACCGAAGTCGATGATGCCATCCTGCTCACCGCTTCCGTCACCGCCAAGCCCGACTCTGGCCTGGTCATCGACGGCCTAGCCACGATGATCGGCGACCAAGGCACGCTCATCGGCGCACAACAACAAACCATTAAAGAGCTACAAACCCAGCTCTCCCTGCTCACCGAGAGCCTAGGCAAACTCGAGCGCACCGTCGCCAAGGGCGTCGGCCCAGCAGCTCCTGTGGTCGACATCGCCAACCTGCCTAAGACCTACACCGACAGCGTCAAGTACCCAGAAAAGGACGCGGTCCCCTTTGACATGGTGCTCGTGCCCGGCGGTGAAGGTATCGCCCCGTTCTACATGGGCAAGCACGAAGTCACTTGGGAGATGTTCTACGACTGGGCCTACGGCGCGGACATCGATGCGAACCAATACGCAGGGCTACAAGCGAAAAACGCACGACCCAGCCCTCTTTACGAAGATTGCAATCAGCTTAAGCTCGGCCTAGGCAAACGCCCGGCACTCAGCATGAGTCGAACCACCGCAGAGGCCTTCGCCAAGTGGGTCAGCGAACAGACCGGCAAGACCTACCGTGTGCCGACCGACGCCGAGTGGCAGCACGCACTCAAGCTTGGCGGCGGCATGCCCGAGACCAAAGAAGAACTGTTCGCACAAGCCGTCTTCATCGACAACGCTGAGATGCAGTTCGACCCGCCGTTCCTTGAACTGACCGACATCGTCGGTACCAAGAAGCCCAACGCACTAGGCATCCACGACATGATCGGCAACGCCGCTGAATGGGTCGTCGACACCGCTGCTGACCGCGTCGTCCGCGGCGGCCACTTCCTCCTCGACGCCAGCGAGTTCACCCCCGCATGGAAGGGCGTCGAGAACCAGGAAATCTGGAACGAGACCTACCCTCAGCTGCCAGTGAGTAAGTTCTGGTACCGCGACCACTACTACCAGGGCATCCGCCTTGTTGCGGATGTGGA
>JBGCDC010000549.1:0-3229 GCA_045105055.1 Phycisphaeraceae bacterium
GCCGCCGAACACGCCGCTAGGACTCGTCAGCGGATTCCTGTTGGGATTCGAAAAAAATGCCGCGTTCTTAATCGAATGCGACGCCTCTTTAGGAAAATTTAGCTTAGCACGAGAGTGTTTACTTTCGCTGCGACTCAGGTGCCTTGAAGTAGCCTCGCTGATTGACCGCTATGCCGACGTTATATCGCTGCATTTGATCGTGTGAGATGAAAGCCGCCGAGCCGTCGAGGAAGCTCTGATTGCTTCCTTGTGAGCCGATTGCTTCAGGCTCTTCCCCGCCGTTGGGTTGGCCGTGTACGACGCCCTTGGGGCCGTGCGAGGCGTTCATCACGTTCGTGCCCCACTCGGTGTTCGCGCTGTTCCACTCGACGATGTCGCCGGTCATGGGCAGGTCGCCGGGGTCGTCCATGCCTTGGGCCGTATCCCAATCGTTCAGCGGATTCGTGCCGGGGTTCACCCAGCCTGGCTGGTAGCGCCCGAGGAAGTAGTAGAAGCCCAGCCGAATACCGTTGGGCACCGCAGACACGGTGTTGACAAAATCATCACCTCGGTTGGGGCAGGTAAAAAGCGCTGCATCAAGGCCGAAGTCGTCGCGGAGAAAGTCGTACACATCCAGATTAAGCCAGGTCGCGTGATCGTCTCGCGACTCAACCGCAGGGTCGATTGCTCGCACCGGATTGCCATCACCCGGCCCGTTAATGCGTCGGTGCGTACGGACAAAGAAACCGTCATTATCGATCGCGTCAGCGAGAATCGCGGTGGTCGTCATGCGTTGGTTCGAGGCGCACTGGATCCGCCGGGTGGATTCCCGTGCGCTGCCTAGCATCGGCAGCAGGATCGCGATCAACAGCGCGATGATGGAGATGACGACCAAGAGTTCGATGAGGGTGAAGGCCCGACGCATGAGAGAACTCCCTGACTAAAAACAGTGGGGCAGACATTCCTGTCTGCCGGTTCATCCGAGTACGAAGCGTGAGCGAGTGGCACAAGCCACAGGCGATTCGGGTCACTCGCTCACGCTTCGTGCTCGGACAAGGCCTCAGGCCTTTGTTCTTCGACCAAACGGCAGACAGGAATGTCTGCCCCACTTTTGGTGCCGCCCAACGTTAATAAGGCGCCGCGTTCCTCTCAGAACGCGGTGCCACTAGAAGGAGAAATCAATTAATCACGCCGACGACGCGAGGCGACCAGCAGGCCGCCGAGGCCCAAGAGCGCCAGCGAGCCGGGCTCGGGGATGACGCTGCCGGGGTTGTTGTAGAGCGACGCGATCTGCTCAGTCGTCAGGACTTCGTCGTAGAGTTGGAAGTCGTCCAGATAGCCGTTGGGGACCCGATCATTGGTGCCGACGGCCAGGATGCTGTCGCCGAAGGTGATCGGACCGGCACCGGTCGCGATATCCAACGAATTCGTGCTGGTGTTGAGATCACCGCTGAGCGTTCCGCCTCGGACGCCCGCATACCAGGCGATATCCGCAAAGGTCGCGGCGTCCGGCACGGTCACGACAACGAAGTGCCAATTCCCATCGTCAAAGGTGATCGGGTTGGTGTTCTGTCCTGTTCCCTGAACTTCTACACGCAGTTTCGTACTCGTCGCATCTTGCTCTTTGACATCGAATCGCGTGCCGTTACCAGATTCGTCGCCAAAAGAAACAAACGTTCCGTCCAAGGCATTGACGTTGTTGGGATTATCTGCCCGCCACCAGAACGTCAGGGTGCGTGCATTGCTGGTCCAAATGAAGCTGTTGCTGGTCGTCGCGCCGTCGCCGGGGCCCGCCGTTTCCCCGCTGCCGAGCATCTCAAGCGCACCGTCGCCGAGGCGGTCGGCGACGGTGGTGTTGATTTGCACGCGGTTGCCGAGTGTTGCCGAAGCGCTGCCGACTTCGTCGGCCGTCGTGCCAGCACTTTCGCTATCAAAGGTGTAGTGCGCGATCAATCCGCCCTGTGCGGGCAGTGTACTCAGGGCACAAGCCCCGAGTGCGGTGATTGAAAGCTGTTTGAAAGTCTTGTTCATCTGAAATCTCCTAGTAGGGGTAAGGGATAGAAAACGGTTCGAGCGGTTGGGTCGCATGGGGTTCCTCCTGTGCAGGGTGACATGTGTTGATATTCGTTATGAAGCATCCGCAGCCACGCGCTGCGGATTGTTGGGTCATCGTTAGTGATCTTCCGGCTGTAAAAACACGCGGACCTGATCGATGCTGTCCGAGACGTGCAGGCCCACGGTAAGGGTCAGCCCGTCATCGCTGATTTGGAAGCGGTCCTGCTTCTGTGGCTCCAGCGGGCCGTCTAGGCCGCAATACATTGGCGGGATCGCAGATTGGCTCATCCCGGCATAAGACACCCCCGAGACGCCGTGCGTCTGGTGCGATTGGGCCAACGCTTCGCCCTGTACGATGACGCCGAGGATCGGCCGATCGAATCGGATCGAGCCTTCGAGACGCACGCCTTTGTCCGGATCGCTACCGAGGATGTCGCAGTGGATCAGGTAGGTATCAACCAACGTGCCCGAGGGGAGCGTCTCTTGCGAAATGAACTCGCCGTCTCCGGGCTGGCTCAGCGAGATCGGGGTGTCGGAGGTCAGCCGAAAGTTCGCACGTTCATTGAAGACGAGGATGTCCACCGACTCGGTCTCATTAAAGCCCAGCACGGTCGGCATCGTCGGTAAGTAGCGGATCGCGCCTTCGACTTGCGGGGCGTCTTTCAAAACACGCCATTCTTTGACGAAACGAAGGCTCGGGTCGTGTTGGCTGACCATCAGGTCGGCTTGGCCTTTGGCGGTCGCGGATTGCCCGGCCGTGAGTGTAGTGGGCTGCGCGTCAGGCCCGTCGGTTGATTCGGAGACCTGGATCTCGCCTTCAAAGACGTGAACCTTGGACGCGGTGGCCTGTGTCGCATCGACACCAAAGCGTGTGCCCAGGTCGATGACATCCATGTGTGGCGTGCGGACGAGGAAGCCTTTGGAGGAAGGCGTTTCGCAGATGCCGACGAGCTTGCCGGTGTGCAGGCGGAGGGCGTTGTTGTTGTCGAGTAGTTCGATGGTCGCGGGGGCTTGGAGGATGGCGATCGCGCCTTCAACGGTCGTGATCTCGGCAAAGCCCGCGCTGAGGGTGAGGCGGTCGCCGGCGTGAAGTTTTGAGCCGGGAGAGAGGGTGTGCGAGGGAGATGAAGCCCGCCCCGTCGGGGCCCATGTCGCGTTGTATGTCGCGGTGAGGGTGGCGACGGAGGCGACGGAA
>JBGCDC010000550.1:0-2068 GCA_045105055.1 Phycisphaeraceae bacterium
GATCGATCTCATCGGCCGATGGATCGACCAAGGCGCTAACTACGAGACGCACTGGTCCTACACCCCAGTCGTCAAGACCGCACCACCGGAAGTCGAGAACGAAGCGTGGGTCGCGAACAACGTCGACCGGTTCATCTTGGCCAAGCTTGAAGCGCGCGGTATCGAGCCCTCGCCGATCGCCGACAAGCGCACGCTGCTTCGCCGAGTGACCTACGACCTCACCGGCCTGCCGCCGACGCCTGAACAGACCGAAGCCTTCCTCAACGATCCTTCGCCAGAGGCTTACGAGAACTACGTCGATTCACTATTGACTAAAGAGACCTACGGCGAGCACATGGCCGTGTGGTGGCTCGACTTGGTTAGGTTCGCGGATACCAACGGGCTGCATGGCGATCAGCCACGCGTGAGCTGGCCTTACCGCGACTGGGTGATTCAATCGCTCAACACCAACATGCCCTTCGATGAATTCACGATCATGCAGCTGGCGGGCGACCTATTGCAGGATGAGCCGACTCAGGAGATGCTGGTCGCGAGCGGCTACAACCGCCTCGCACCGCAGACCTCCGAAGGCGGTGCTCAGCCCCAAGAGTACAAAGCCATCTACGAGACCGACCGCGTGTCCAACTATTCCGATGTTTGGCTCGGCTCATCCGTCGCCTGTGCCCAGTGCCACGACCACAAGTTCGACCCCATCAGCGCAGAAGACTTTTACACCCTCGCCGCTTTCTTCGCGGACATTAATCACACACTGGTCAGCCACCGCGGCACCTACGCGCAGTACGCCCCGCCGTTCATCTTTGTCCCGCAAAATGACGAGCAGCAGCAGCTGATCGCCGAGCATGACGCGACCTACCAAGCCTTCATCAAAGAGCATCCCGAGGCGATGTACTTTGAAGAATGGCAGACCAGCACGAGCCCCAAACCCGAGCTGCCCTGGGCCCGAGACAAGGCACCCGACTATCTCGATTCGTTTAAGAAACTGATCGAAGAACGAGGCAAGCTCGCGAGCAAAGTGCCCCACGTCGTAACGACCCGCGTCCGCCCTGAACCCCGGACCGTCCGTCTCCTCGCCCGGGGCGATTGGCAGGACCAGACCGGCAAGATCGTCACACCCGCTACCCCCACCTTCCTCGGCGGGCCACGCTCTACCCAAGACAATCGCCTCGACCGACTCGACCTCGCCAAGTGGACCGTCTCGCCAGACAACCCCCTCACCGCACGCGTCGTCGCCAACCGCCTCTGGGGCAAGTACCTCGGCACCGCCATCTCAAGCAACACCATCGAGCTCGGCAGCCAAGGCATCCCCCCCACACACCCCAAGCTCCTGGACTACCTCGCAGCTCAGTTCGTCGATAACGACTGGGACCTCAAAGAGATCATCCGCCTGATTGTCACCAGCTCGACCTACAAACAGTCCGCAGATGCGCGTCAAGACCTCGCCATCGTCGACCCCAACAACACCAAGCTCTTCGCTAGGCAGTCCGCCATCCGCTTGTCCGCTGAGATGATCCGTGACAAAGCGCTCGCCGTCTCAGGCCTACTCAAGCCACGCCTAGGCGGACCAAGCGTCTTCCCATACCAGCCCGAAGGACACTGGGAACCGCTCAACTTCCCACGCCGAAAGTACCCCACCTCCTCCGGAGACGACCTGTACCGACGCAGCCTCTACACCTGGGTGCAGCGCACCTTCCCACACCCGGCCATGGTCAACTTCGATGCCACCTCACGTGAGAACTGTATCGGCCAGCGCATGGTGTCCAACACCCCACTGCAAGCACTGACCACCCTCAACGGCCCGGGCTTCGTCGAAGCCGCACGCGTCCTCGCCGCAACCCTCATCACCGAGCACGACGCCGACGACCAGCGCCTGGACGCCCTGTTCGACCTCGTCCTCGCACGCGCACCACGCGACACCGAACGCGATGCGATCAAGACCCTCCTTAAGACCCACAAAGAACGCTACGCACAGACCCCAGAGCAAGCCGACAAGCTCATCGCCATCGGCGAATCACCCGTCGCAGAAAAACTAAACAAACCAGAACTCGCCGCATGGACCTCAGCATGCAGA
>JBGCDC010000551.1:0-3778 GCA_045105055.1 Phycisphaeraceae bacterium
CTCAAAAACCCCGACCAGTTCGGCGGTAATGATTTCGAAAAGCTCCCCGGCCGACTCAGGGACTACTTCGACACCAAGACCGACAAGCTCTCGCTCAACCTCGACGGCATCGGCTATGACTACCAGCTCACTGGCACCTGCTCCATGCCTGGCTCCGGTGCCGTCCACATCGTGTACCACAAGCACAACGACCCCAAGCAATCCATCAGCGTCTGGATCGTCCCCGCCAAGCCTGATCACGATAAGCTCGAAGAGGGCCGAGTCTATTCAGAGGTCAGCGACGACATCCTCCGCCCGGTGATCTTCTGGCGGGACGGCGGGCTGCTCTACTATGTCGTAGGCGACTCGATCGAAGACTGCGACAAAGCCGTGCAACAACTCCGCCAAGCCGCCTAAGGTCCTGCCCAACCTCAAATTAACCACCCAATATGCTCCTTATGCCCCGCGAAGCCCACGTTTTCCAAGCGTGGGCTTCTGCTTTGATCGATATCCACCTACGTGGAAACTTGGTGCATAACCTGCCTACCATCACTAAAGCACGCCTCAAAACCACTGGCTTTTGCCCAGATACCCCCTGTGGATTAAAGTGCTTTATTCAAAAGAGATAAAAGGACTACTGAAGATGAAAGTCATTTGTGATCGTGGGGCACTGGTTGAATCGCTAAACCTCGTGGCGGGCGTCGTTGTCGCACGCACGCCCAAGCCCGCGCTGCGCTGCGTCTACGCCTCGGCCAAGGACGATGCGCTCACGCTCTCCGCCACCGACACCGAGGTCTCGATCCGTATCTCCACCCCGCGTGTCGAGGTGCAAGACGCTGGCGATGCGCTGATCCCTGCCGACAAGCTCCAGCAAATTATGCGCGAGTCGATCGACCCGACGCTCACAATCTCGACCAAGGACGAGACGACGACCATCAAAGGCCAGGACTCGACCTTCAAGCTGCTCGGCTACCCCGCCAGCGACTTCCCCGAGATGCCCGACTTCCCTGCGGACGCCGACTTTGAATTGCCCGCTGGCGACCTGCACAAGCTCATCGCGCAGACGCTCTTCGCCACCGCGCGTGAGAACTCGCGCTACGCCATCAACGGCGTCCTCCTCGAACGACACAACAAAGACCTCACTGTCGTAGCCACCGACGGCCACCGCCTCGCCTTAGCCAAGGGCAAGTGCAAGTCCCTCCAAGACGCCGACCGCAACGCGATCATCCCGACCAAAGCGCTGAACTTGCTGCTGCGTCTGTTTGATGACGCTGAGCAAACCGTGCGTGTGAAAGTCGCGGAGAGCCAGGTGCTGTTTGCAACGGAGACCGCGGTCCTCGCATCCAATCTCGTCGAAGGCAACTTCCCGCCTTACAAAGACGTCGTGCCCAAGGACGGCGACAAGAAGGCGACCCTGCCCACCGACATCTTCATCTCCGCGGTGCGTCGCGCGGGCCTGCTGACCAACGAAGAGAGCAAGGGCGTTCGCATGGCCTTTGATCAGGCCGGCCTAACGATCACCAGCCGAGCCCCCGAGATGGGCGAAGCAGAAATCAAAGTCGACATGCCCGAGTACGCTGGCGAGCCCGTCGAAATCGGCTTCAACCCCGCGTACCTCTTGGATGCACTGAAAGTCATCGACGAAAACCAAGTGTTCCTAGACTTGAAGGCCGGCAACAAGCCCGGCGTCTTGCGCACGGGACCAAACTTCCTATACGTCGTGATGCCTGTGAACTTGCAGTGATGCGTGGTACAAACGGGTAGGCAAATGATTCGATTTGGATGGATCTTATTTTTTGTTGGCGTAGTGCTATTGAATGTCGCCAATTGGGTTTATTCGATTGATATGGATTCGATGCTTCTGGCGAGTGAGCAAGATCGCGTAGCTTATTTTGAGCATACGATGGTACTGAGACAGCGTTTTTTAATTGCGTCAGGCTTTTTTCAGTTCGTAGGCTTAGCGTTGATAGCTATTCATTATTTAAAGAAGCCTAAGGCATCCAAATCATGACCTTCTCCTGGACCGACATCGACGAGATCGCTTACCAACTCACTGAGCAACGGGGCGGGGATGATCCGTTGACGGTGAAGTTCACGGACTTGCGTGCGATGGTTGAAGGGCTTGAGGGTTTTGAAGCCGAGCCGGGCCAATCGGTGAATGAGCAACTGCTCGAAGCGATCCAGCAGGCATGGATCGAAGAAAAAGAAGATGCGGATGCCGACGATGACGAGCAGGGCGGTTACAGCCCCAATCAACCTTTTCGTTAGCGAGCGCAAGGCGGACCAACTTAAGTTGGTCCGCCGGATGATCTTGTACTAAACCCGTACAAGGCCTCATCATTTTTCACCCCACCCACCCGCGTCCATCGTCTACAATGTGACTCCGATGGCCCCTGAAGCACCCACCGCCATCCCGAACAACGACCCGGAACGTGACCACGACGGCCAAGCTCAGCCTGCCTCGGTTGACGCGACCGTGATCACCTCGGACATGCTCCGTGCGGGCGATCCACCCACCGGCTGGTGGGGCGAGCGGTATCGCACGTTCGAGAACTGGCTCACCGAAAAATCAACCGAGTCCAACCGCTGGCACCGCTTTCTCGCCTGGGTGTTCCTGCCCCTGGCCTACCGCTCGGGCATCAAGCTCGGCCAACAGACGACCGACGGCGGATACGAAGCCGTCGTCCCCTTCACCACCTTCAATAAGAACTGGTACAACGCCATGGCTGGCGCGGCACTGCTCGCCAACTCCGAAGTGGCCGGCGGGATGTACATCTTCAACAAGGTCGGCCCGGAATACACCGTCGTCTGCAAAGAGCTCCATTACAAGTTCCGCCTGCCCTGCGTCGGCCCAGCGATCTACCGCGTCAAGCCCGTAGACGACATCGCCGAGCTTAAGAAACATAAGCTCGAGTTCAATGTCACCGTCGAGATGCAGGTCGTCCAAGCGGTCCACCATAAGGACGAAAAAGAACGCAAGGTCGGCAAAGCCACCGCGACCTTCCACGTCGCCCCGAAAGCCAAACTCCGCGCTCGCCAAGCGATGTCGCAGACTCCGCCGCCGGTGCGTCTAGGCATGGGCCTGACTTGGCCAGCCATCCTGTCGCTTGCGGCTGTTATTGTCGCACTCGTACAAACGCAGTGGTGGCCCGCCGCCATCGCCGGCATCTGCATGGTCGGCTTCACCTGCACCGCATGGGGCTACCTGATCCAGCACCGCAAGCTGCAGCGATGGGTCACCCTCGTCGCCGCGCTCGTCTGCATGCTCGGCCTCACGGGCCTAGGCGTTTGGGCCGCGATCGAGTCGTCCGTCTTATGGACCTCTGTCTCGTTCGCCTCCGCTGCATCGCTGTTCTTTGCTGTCGTCGCGATCGCCTGGCCGATCAAGGCACGCGATCTAAGCGCCGGGCGCGACAGGCGATAAGTAATAAAGCGTTCTTCCCCCGCGTGGTGACGCGGCGGCTATTTTCTTATGCATGAATGTGGGGCGATGCGGGTGCCACACTGCGTGCCGGTAGGCCGCTGTGTGAGAACTGCTTTTGATAGATCACTGGGCTTTCGCACATAGCGGCCTAAAGGCACGCGATGTGGCACCCACACCCATCCACCCATCGTCACTGAGCAATCATCAATAAAAACTACGGCCAAACCACCACTTCACGCGTCAGCTTGATGCCCGTCTGATCGTAGACTACTTTTTCGACGTGCTCGATGACCTTATAGACGTCCTCAGCTTGAGCGTCTTTCTTATCCGCAACGATGAAGTTTGCGTGGACCTCGGAGACGATCGCCGTGCCAG
>JBGCDC010000552.1:0-6895 GCA_045105055.1 Phycisphaeraceae bacterium
TCCAGTGTCACGGATGAGCCCGGCGCGTCGGGCAGGTGGGTACAGAGAAACCGCGGGCCAGCGCCGTTGTCAGCGTCGTGTGCGGGGTTGTTGTCGTTGGTCGTGTGGATCGGATTGTCCACGTGAACATTAGGTCCGATAGTGTTGGGCACGGGACGTTTAGCGCGGCCCATCCGCACAGACGATAAACCGTAGGACGACCGCTGAGCAAACCGCCCGGCCAACTCGCTTCGCACGCACCATGAACTCACCCCCCAATCAACCCGGCCAAGCAAACGCGTCCAAGTCGACGCCGCTCGAGCAACAGCTCGATGCCTTGCTGTCTCAGATCGAGACGGTCGAGCCCGGTACGGTCGAGGCCTCGGCGTTGCCATCGTCATTCAGACCAGCCAAAGCCGAGCCCGAATCAAACGCCTCGGCCGACATCGCTGATGCAGAGATCGACGCGCTGCTGAACGCACCGCCAGCTGAGTCCGCAGCGATCGCCACGGAGCCGGCGCCGACCGAGCCTGCCGCCGACCCATCGCCCGCGCCTGCAACCGCGGACCCGGAGCAAGCGGACATGCTCGCCGCGCTGAACTCGGCGTTGCAAGGCCTATCGAGTGACGCGCCCGCCGAAGCAGCACCCGAGCCAGAGGCAGATGCCGTCGCGGTGACCGAGGCGTCCGCCCCCGCCGACGAGATGTCGATGGAGGACAAGCTGCAGCAAGAGATCGCGTCGCTCATGCAGGCCCCGCCACAGGCCGATGCCTCGGCCGAAGTAAGCGAAGACTTCGACGGTTTAGAGGGCAGCTTCGAATCTCCCGAAAGCCTAGCCGTTGCAACACAGACAACCCCAGACAGTGGGCCGAGCACCGAAGACCAGATCGCGATGGAGATCGAGGGCCTACTCAACCCCGACCTAGAAGACGAGACCGTCGCTGCATCGGTCGCGACCGAAGTAGACCCCGCGAACCCGATCGACGAGCTCGACAAGATGCTCGCCCAAGAGATCGATGAAGACGACGAGTTAGCCGGTGAGTTCCAGAGCGTCGAAGATCTGACCGCTGGGATCCAGATCGACCACGCATCGCACACCACAGACGATGACGAACACGCCGCCACCGCTCGCGAGGTCGCTGCGGAACTGGACAGTCAGCCCGAAGACCTGCCCGCCCCACCGCCTGCGGCCGCGGCCCTTGCGCCCGGCGAAGACCCTTTCGCGGCGTTGTCTGAAGTCGCGGACACCGCAGAACAAAACGAAAAAGAGCACGATCGTCGTGTCGCGATGAAAGCCCCCGACTGGGAAAACTTGCTTAAGGTCGGCAAGGAACGGCTGCTCAATCTTTGCTTCCTGCTGAATTGGCCGGCGAGACGATTCCTCACCGCGGAGTGGCGTGCGAACCTCGGCTATATCGCGCTGCTCAACCTATTCTTCGGCGTCGGCTTGTGGATCGTTTTGATCGTCTTCTAAAGCCTTCGCCTCCAAGAACCCACGCAAAATATTTGCCGCGGCCATCGCGTCCCGCCGGGCTTTCTTCTGCTTGTGTGTCAGCCCGCTCATCGCCATCTGTTCGTCGGCCGCAGCGCTAGACAGCCGCTCGTCATGCAGATGCACCGGCAAACGCGTCGCCTCAGCAAGCTGGTCCGCGAAAGCCTTGCACTTCTCCGCGTTGGGCCCAACGCTGCCGTCCATATTGATCGGCCAACCCACGACCAACGCGCCCGGGCCCTCCCACTCGATCAACGCCTTGAGCCGATTGAAACGCTCCCCCTCACTCGACGTGTTGATCACCTCATGCGGCGAAACGATCCCCGTGAGGTCGTCGCCCAACGCCACGCCAGTCCGCTTCTCACCAAGATCAATCGCGAGATATCGCATGGCGTCAGTGTAGATGTTTTTGACCCGCCCCAATGCCGCAAACAACAAAGTGCGGCAACAAACCATTGGCCACAAAAAGGCACAAGAAGGACAAAAATAAGACTTTTTCACCGGCCGTTTTTTGTACTTTTGTGCCTTTTTGTGGCTAACTTGCTTGCTTGCTTTGCTTCGCTTTGTAGTCGATGCGTTGTTGGGTGATTCAGAGGTAGTCTTGCCCATGCTGCTCGCCGACGAGACCATGGAGCTGCTTAATGCGCTCGGCGTCTTCGGCTTTGCAGACCAGCGTATTCTTACCCGCACGGATGATGATCAAATCTTCCACACCAATCGTCGTGATCAACTCGTCCGGATCATCGCTCACGGCCAGTGTGTTCTTGCTATCCATGAAAACCGTCTTGCAGCCGCCAAAGGCGTTGCCCGCGTCGTCTTGATCGCGTGTCTCACCAAAGCTGGGCCAACTGCCGACGTCCAGCCAACTCAACGGCATCGGGACCGCAGCGACGCGGACGTTCTCGTCTTTGCTTGCCGGCTCCATGATCGCGTAGTCGACGCTGACTTTTTTCAGATTGCCGAAGGTGTCGTGCAACTCGGCCTTGCATGCGTCCGTACCCCAATTACTGCACAGCCGATCGAGGTCGGCGAAGTTGTCGGGCGCGTAGTTCTTGATGCAGTCCATCACGTTCGTCGCTTTCCACACGAACATGCCCGAGTTCCAGAGGTACTTGGTCGGGCCCGCTTCGTGGTACTGCTTTGCGATTGACGCTTCGGGTTTTTCTTTGAACTGATCGACTGCGAAACCGGATGCGCCGATCGCGTCACCCAGTTCGAGGTAGCCATAGCCCGTGGCCGGATGCGTCGGCGCGATGCCAAAGGTCACGAGCGTTGGCTCATCCGACTCGGCGAGTTCGTAGCCCTGCTCGACGATCTTGAGCATCTCGTCGACCGGCTCGATGATGTGGTCGGCAGTAAAAATCGCCACGGTCGCGTCGGGATCTTTGTGCGCGAGAACGCCGCAGCCTAGGCCGACGGCGTTAAGCGTATCGCGGCCCATCGGCTCGCCAATGAATCGATCCTCGGTTAGGCCCGGCAGATTGTCGAGCATCGTCTGACGCATCGACTCGCCCGCGCAGACGTAGATGTTCTCCGCAGGCACGAGCCCTTCGAGGCGCTCCATCGCGATCTGTAAAAGCGAGCGCGGAGCGCCCCCGTTATCGGATTCAGACTTGGATTCAATAAACGGGATCAGTTGCTTGGGCAGGGCCTTGGTGGACATTGGCCAGAGCCGGGTGCCGGAGCCGCCGGCGATGATGAGTGCGTATCGCATGATTGGGTGTTGGGTATTGGGGTTTCAGTATTGGGGCCAGCCAGATTACGCCGTGCGGGCGTTTGGCACAGAAGAATCATCGGCAGAATGGAGGCAAGCCGCAAGCCTACTGACACATTACTTGTCTCAAACGAGCCCCTAAATCCCAAAACCTAACACCTCAATCCGCGCTATCATTAAGACGCCCGACAACCCATTTGAAAGACCAAAGATATGACCGAAGAAAAACGTACCGAGATCGTCGCCCTGCTCCGCAAGGCCTACAACATGGAGCTCGAGACCGTCTGCAACTACACCGCTCAGTCGATCAACCTCGACGGCTTCCGTGCCAAGCACATCAAGGACGCGCTGGCAGCGGACATCGTCGAAGAGCTAGGCCATGCGCAGATGATCGCTAAACGGATCAAAGTCCTCGAGGGCATCGTCCCCGGCAGCCAAGAACTCGAAATGAACCAGACAGAGTTGCAGCCCAACGGCAACGCGCTGGACATCATCTCCGTGATCAACGGCGTCATCGCTGCTGAAGAAGGCGCGATCGAGCACTATCAAAAGATCATCGACGCGGCCGGCGACATCGACCCGGTCACCGAAGACCTGTGCATCACGCTCAAGGGCGACGAAGAAGAACACAAACGACTGTTCAAAGGCTTCCTCGCTGAAGCAATGCAGGATGGGTAGGCAAAGGCAGAAAAGTAGGAAAATAAAAAATCAGAAAATCCGAAAATCCGAAAATCCGAAGCATTTGTTGTCTTGATTTTCTGCTGTTTTGCGATTTTACTTTTCTGCTTTGTTGATCACGCCTCATACATGAGACAAACTTGCACTCTCATCGGTTCTCATCGATAGAATATCGCCCTAGCCATCCACACCACCCCCGGGAACACCCCAATGATCGGCAGCAACCCCGCACTTAACGAAGACACCTTCAGCATCCCTGTCAGCGAGCTCGAATCAAATCGCTCAGTGATGACGCTGGGCAGTACGGTGTTTAAGTCGCTCACACTTGTTGGCATGTGCATCGTTGCCGCGACGCTCACGTGGGGCATGACGACCAAGGGCGGCGTGTTCGATATGGCCGTGGCCATGCCTTGGGTCATCGGCGGCGCAGTCGGCGGGCTGGTGCTCGCCCTGATCACGATCTTTAAGCCCAAGGCCTCGCCGGTGACCGCGCCGCTCTACGCCATCTCCCAAGGGCTCTTCCTCGGCGCGATCTCGGCGATGTATGAAGCAAGCTTCGGCAGCGCCAACGGACAGGCTGGGCCCTACTCGGGCATCGTCGTCCAAGCGGTCGCGCTCACCATGGCGGTCACGCTCGTCATGCTCACGCTCTATGGCACACGCGTCATCCGTGTCACCGACAAACTCCGCTCAGGCATCATCGCCGCGACAGCTGCGGTGTTCTTGGTCTACATGGCGAGCTTCGTGCTTGGATTCATGGGCATCCAGATCCCCTACCTGCACAGCAACGGGATCGTCGGCATCGGCATCAGCCTCGTCATCGTCGGCATCGCAGCGTTCAATCTCCTCCTCGACTTCGATCTCATCGAGCGCGGCGTCCAAACCGGCGCCCCCAAATACATGGAGTGGTACGCGGGCTTCGCCCTGCTCGTCACACTCGTTTGGCTCTACCTCGAAATCCTGCGATTGCTCAGCAAGCTTCGCTCGCGGTGATTGATTATTGCCTTGGGTGGGGCGGACATTCCTGTCTGCCGATTGGTCGAAGACCAAATGAATTTCGCTTGGCCTTGTAGGCCAATGGCAGACAGGAATGTCTGCCCCACTTTCATATTTATAAATCATCGCCTTGGCAGACCGCTACACTCCCACCGATGCGTGCGCTCTCACGACAGTTCTTAATCACGTTCGCGGCGATGGGCGCGATCCTCGCGTACCTGCCGATCCTGCTGCAGCAGCGGCTGGAGAGTACCTCGCAGGTCGGCCTGATCCTCGCGACCACGGGCCTGGCGATCATCTCCACGCCGGTGATCATGACCGCGCTGGCCGACACCAAGCTCCAGAGCCGATCGATCATCGCCGTCTTATTTAGCGTCTCCGCGGTCACCTGCTACTGGCAGGCGGTCAGCGAGACGTTCACGACGCTGTTGATCTCGCATACCGTTTTCGCATTTTTCTTTTGGCCCTTGGCCGCGCTGCAAGACGGGCTCGTCTTCGCGTCCAACCAACAAGCCAGCGACGACGGGCAAAGCGAGACGCCCTACCACCGCGTACGGACCTTCGGCACCATCGGCTTCGCCATCCCCTTAGCAGGCTTGTATTTCCTGATCGGCCCGGGCGAAAACAAAGATGTCACCGTCGCCATGCTGCTGGGCGGAGCCGTCTGCGTGCTCGGCGTCATCAACGCCTTTACGCTGCCTCGCGTACAACTTGGCGAAGCGCGGCGGGCCCGCTTCAGCGAGCCTGACAAAAGCGACAAACTCTCGCGCATCCCGACGTTCGCCGCGGCGAAGGTACTCTTCCGTGGGCCCGCGCTTTTGTTTTGTATCTGTCTGTTCATCGCGCACGTGGGTAACAGCGCGTACTACGGGTTTTACTCGTTGTACCTGACGGAGACGGTGGGGTTTGCCGAGGCGTGGGTCGGGCCGATCACGATGCTCGGCGTCGTCCTCGAACTCAGCGTGATGATGACCACCGGCCTACTCGCCGCCAAGTTCGGGCTCAAGTGGCTGATCGTCGGCGGGCTCGGGCTGATGGTCGTGCGCTTCGCACTGCTGGGCCTATTCCCCAACCAACACATCGCGGTCTGGACCCAAATCCTGCACGGCTCGACCGTCGTCGCCATCTACGTCGTCCCGCCGATCTACCTCAACGCGCTGGCAGGCGACCACTTCCGCAGCTCGATCCAAGGCCTGTATGCGATGACCGTCTTCGGCCCATCACGCATCGTCGGCAACATCCTCGGCGGCGAACTCGCGGACTACTCATTGCCGATGATGTTCAACGTGTTCTCGATCACAACGCTGATCGCGGTGATCGGCTTGATGATCTTTATGAAGTTGCCGGGGGAGATCAAAGGCGATGCGCGTGATGAGCCGGCGATGGTTGAGGGGGATTAAGCGATGCCCTCTTGCGTGCGCGGTGAATGAGGGGGACAGGCATTCCTGCCTGTCTTAAGACCGAAGGTCTTTTGCGATTTGATTCGGCTACGCCGATTGACAGGCAGGAATGCCTGTCCCCCTGTCAATCATTCGACGCATCGCGGGGTGCCACGGTCGATCCGCTTCAGCGGTCGACCGCGCAGCGTTTCGATACGCTCAGATCCATTCACAAATTGGAGCCGCGTCATAGCCGCTGGCGGAAGCCCGTCGGCCTGGATAGAAGAGAAAGCATCGGGTCCGAAAGTGTTTTTTACCGCAGGCCGACGGGCTTCCGCCAGCGGCTATGAGGAGCGCTTTTTTCGCAGAGCAAGCGCACGGGCGACTGCTACCGCAGATCGACCGTGGCACCCTAGGATATACAACTACAACTCGCTCCATACTTTTGCCTTGCGATAGTAGCTGATTGATATCCACGTAAAAAACCAGCCCACAATAGGTATCACACAGCGAGCGATTGCGGCATAGAAGAGTATCTTCGCGACATACTTTCGACCAAAAGATAGATTGATTCCCAGCACAAACCATGCGAGACCGGTCACCACAACGAAAAACCAAAATATAGTTGAACCTGGTAAAAAAGATCGATTTGAGTCT
>JBGCDC010000553.1:0-7122 GCA_045105055.1 Phycisphaeraceae bacterium
ACGCCAGCAAGCGTAGGGATGTTTGAATCATCGACTTAGTGGCCTCTGCGGCCGCAATGTTTGCTTCGTAAGACCGGGATGCTTCAAGCATATTGACCTGCTCCATCATCCCATCGACATTCGTCGTCTTAATGTACCCGCGTTCGTCGGCGGCCGGGTTGGTCGGATCATATTTTTGCTTGAAGTGCTGATCAAGCATGATCTCTTTGACGTGGACGCCATGCGGGTTGCCGGTCGAAGGATCGCCGGGCGCTAGGATCGTGATGCGTCGCTTGAAAGGATTGTTCTCGCCGTTGGCATCAAAGTGCGCGTGCTGATTGGCGATGTTGGCCGAGATCGCTTGAGCGCGGGTGCGCTGTGCGACGAGGGCCGAGGTAGATGTATCAAGTGCTCCGAACATATTGGCTCGATCAGTTAAGGTTTAACAGGTCAGACGCGTTCACGGATCGCGGTTCGCAGCAAGTCAAATTGGCTCTTCAAGAGTTCAACACTCGTTCGGTGAGCCAGTGCGTTTTCAACAAGGTCTTGCATCGTGCGTTCGACATCGCGATTGTTTTGATCGTGAAACAAAATATTTTCATTCTTCTGTTCAGGCAGGAAGCCCATCTGCTTGCCGTCCATTCGGACCTGGCTCGTGTCACGCAGTTCCAACTCGCGACGCATGCCATTGGGCTTACGCGAACGCTGCTCGAGCGCGTCGCGTAGCTGGCTTTGAAACTTCGCTGGGTCGAGGTCTGCGGGCTTGTAGTACGGCGTCGAAAGGTTCGCGATGTTGTGCGCGATCAACTCCTGCCGAGCGCCGGTGAATTGCACCATGCGCTCTAAGACAGGCATCGATCCGTAGGTGAACATCCCTTTGATCACTTCAAGGCCTCCGTAACGCGGGGCGAAGCCGGATCACGCCAGCAACCGCCACCAAGGATTGGCAAGCAATCGTCGTACCCAGACTCAACCTGGACCGCTTGCCCACGAAACGAAGCGTTCTCGCTGAATGCGACCGAGCCAAACGTGACAGCTCCGCGCAATAATTGCGCGACCTGTGCAGCATTTGCGCGATTCAAGTTTGAATCAGACGGACTGAGCAACGAGGTTCAGCTCCTTCCACTTTTTCAGCTTAAGCCCAAGCGTTCGCACGCCAATACCAAGCGCCTGCGCGGTGCGGGTCCGGTTTCCACTGAAACGCCCCAACGCGCGGATCACTTCTTCACGCTCGATCTCTTCCAAAGATCGCAACGGCCCGCCCGCATCCGGCGAAGACACCGCCACCGGCGGCTGCAAAGGCGGACTGCCCGCAAGCATACCCATCGAAGGCGGCGCTGCGACGTGATGCACCAGAGGCGTCATGTCGTTGCCCCGAGGCATAAGCCAAGGCTGAATCAAACCGCCTTCAATCACCGGGCCACGGCACAAGACGCTCGCACGCTCGCAGATATTCTGCAACTCACGCACATTGCCCGGCCAGTGATACCCCTTAAGCAATGCCAACGCCTCATCGTCGAAACGCTTCGTTTCACGACCCTCGCGCTGAGCCGTCATTGAAATGAAATGCTCAGCCAAAAGCGGCACATCATCGACTCGGCTTCGCAGCGGTGGAATCGCGATCGGCAGCACGTTTAATCGGTAATACAAGTCCTGCCGGAACGAACCATCCGCGACCGAACGCGTGAGATCTCGGTTCGTCGTCGCGACAACACGCACATCAACACGCATCGAAGTCGATGAACCAACACGCTCAAACTGCCCCTCTTGCAACACACGCAAAAGCTTGGCTTGGAGCTGTGGGCTGACTTCGCTGATCTCATCAAGCAGAAGCGTGCCGCCATCGGCCAACTCGAAACGTCCTTTGCGAAGCTGATCCGCACCTGTAAACGCGCCGCGTTCATGGCCGAACAATTCAGATTCCAGCAGCGAACTCGACAGCGCCGCACAGTTCAAGCAGAGCATGACTTTGTCGCGACGCTGGCTGTGTGCATGAATCGTACGTGCGACGACTTCTTTACCTGTGCCCGATTCGCCTTGAATGAGAACGGTACCGGAGGAGAGCGCGACTTGCCGGATTTGCGTTGCTAGGGAACGCATTGGGCCGGAGCTGCCAACGAGTGCTGGGCCGACGACTCGCTCGGTACGGTCTACCTTGAGTGCAGCGTTTTCTTTTCTTAAGGCCCGATGCTCGACCGCACGCTTCACGACGACGACGAGTTGATCTCCCTCAAAGGGCTTTTGCACGAAGTCGAACGCACCATGTTTCATTGCCTCAACCGCATCACCGACCGTGCCGTAGGCCGTCATGAGGACGACAGGCAAATCGCTATCCGCTTCATTGAGATGCTGCAGCAGTTCGAGACCGGTCATCTCCGGCATCTTCAAGTCAGTCACCACCACCGCAGGCTGATGCCGAGCAAGCTTCGCCACTGCGTCTTTGCCATTGCTCGCAACCACCACGGTGTAGCCCGCACGCTGCAGGGTTGCCCCCACGCTATCGCGCATCATCTGCTTATCGTCAACGACCAGAACCTTCGTACTCATAGAGCCTCCTGCAACATATGTTCGGCGTCGTCGCCTAGTGATTGCTCGCCCGGATCGGGCAGCGACAACGTAAAGACCGCGCCACCTCGGCTCGGCTCACGGTGTACCGCGATCGATCCCCCATGCGCATCAGCAATACGGTGAACGATCGCAAGGCCAAGCCCTGTGCCCGTGCTTCGCGTCGTAAAAAACGGATTGAAAATACGATCCAAGCAGTCCTCAGAAACGCCCGGGCCGGTGTCCGCGACACTCATCACGATACCAACCTCGTCACGAACGACGCCCAGCGTCAGCACACGAGGCTCACTCCCTTCGGACATCGCATCCACTGCATTTCGCACGAGATTCAGCAAAGCCTGCTGAAGCAAGCCCGAGTCAGCGTAAACCGACAAGGCCTGCTTGCCGAGGTCTTTGCGTACCACATGAACCTTCGCCTGATCGATCCCCGGACCATTCGCAGCAATCACACGATCCAGCAGCTCGGTCGCGTCAATCATCGAGCGGTCGGGATCAGTGCCACGCGAAAAACTGAGCACATCGTTGACGATCGCACTCATGCCACGCACCGCCGAAGCGATCTTGCATACGTTATCTAACGCGGCCTCTGGCGACAGATTTGCTTGATCCTGAAGGTCTTCCGCCGCCATACCCGCATAGAGCTGGATCGCGGCGAGCGGATTGCGGATTTCATGGGCGATACCTGCAGCCATCTCTCCGAGCGCTGATAAACGCCGGGATCGCTGCACCTGGGCATTGGCACTGTTCAACTCACGACGCAGACGAACCACTTCGCCTTGTAATCGCTCATGGCTAGACTGCAATCGCTCAGTGACGGCGCTATAGGCTTCGACAATCTGCGCGAGATCATCGAGCCTAGGGTCGTCGCCGCGACTGGCGGAGGTCGATTCAATATTCGGTTGAGCTTGCTGCGTAGCCGACATCCATTAACCCCGTTGCTCAGTAAACTTCGCCGTCGATGCAGGCATCGCCTTGCCATAGGCCCCCGCTGCCGCGACAGCGCCAGCTGCTTGACGAATCTGCCCGCCGACATTGTCGCGAGCGGCCTCCAAGTCGGCCTTACCTTTTTCGTCGGTCGCAATGATCGATTCGAGCAGTTCGCGAACCTCTTCGACCATGCCACGCATCTGGCTTCCCAGCTCAGCAGATGACTGATCAGCGATCGACGCGATTCGGCTTCTGTACGGCGCGAGCGACGAAGAGACTTGCCCCAGGCCATCGATCAAGCGTTGACGCTGAGCCAGCAGCGAAAGCAACTGATCCGTATCACCACTGGCAATCAGCGCGTCCTGCTGCTCGCTGTGTGATTTAAGTTCACGATAGAGGTCTCGCTGTTTTTGCAACAGTTCGAAGACTTCTTTTGATTCATCTGTGTTGGATAGGTTCGTTTGCGGTGTCATCCTGACCCCTAATTGATGCGTTGCGTCCTGCTTCGCGACATGGTCGACATGCCTATATTTGTTATCGGCCCGTCATGATTTGCGCTTGAATGATGAGCGAGCGCAAAGTTTGCGCGTTTAATCCACGGTGGGCACGCCCGCGGTGGATGTGCCGTCCTCGAAGAGATCGAGCTGCGTCATCCACTGGAGCCAGTCGTCCCAACGCTCGCGCGTCATCAACGAATCAGCACGACGAAACGCGCCTTCGGGCATCTGATTAAAGAGCTCGATCGCACGTGCGTGCGCTGATCGCGCCGCCTCGTACTGCTCAAGCTCCGCTCGCGCGTTCATGATCTGCACCCAGCCGACCAATGCGACGGGGTGGTCCTGATACTTACTCACCGCATTGAGATAAAAACCAATCGCGGTCTCAAAATCGCTTCGCTCAAAGGCACAGTCGGCCATGTAAAAGTGCGCGTTGCGGAAGTATTGCTGCTCTAGCTGCGAGAGTGAATCCGGGTGCCACTTCTCGAGCTCGGTGATGACCATGTGGTAGTACATCAGCGCATCGGAGAGCCTTTCAGTGCGCGTCGCGAGCATCGCCAATCGCTCGGTCTCGGTCCGGGCCTGCTCGGCTTGGCTACTTAGGCCTGTCGCACTAAGTCGAAGACTGTCGGCAAGCATGTACCTTAGCGTCGGCATCTTGCGTTGATACCGCTCGTTCTCGCTGTGCTGATACCGCTCGACCGCACCGCCTTCGTCGCCAAGCACCTCGATCGCACGAGCATAGAATCGCGAATCATCTGCACCACGCTTGTAAAACAACTTGCCCAGCGCAACCATCGCGTCGTGGTAATAAGGACTATCTGGCCCGATCGATGGGTGATCCTCCAGGACCGACCGAAGCAGCTTCTCCGCTTCGCCCCATCGCTCTAGCGAGGCCAATCCCTGCGACATCGGCACGTACGATCGCTTAGCAAACTCACCCTGCGGCGAATCTTCAATAATTTTACGCAGCCGCTGCACCGCAGACTCAAACTGACCTTCCGCCAATCGAGCCTGAGCGATGCGGAACGACGCTTCCTCTCGGCGCTCCTGCTTGTCACTTGTCGCAAGGAAGTCGGCGTACACCTCAGCGGCCTGCTTCCAAAGCTGAGCCTTTTCATAACTGGCTGCGGCGTTCCACAGCGCGTCGCCGTGTTCGTCGGTCGTATGCGTTAGCTCGGCCGCCTGCCTGCGGTAGAAGTCGCCAGCCTGCTCAAATGCATTCGCAGCATCTTGGTTGTGCAGCCGCTGCGCCTGGAGCCTGGGGTCTTTGCCAGGGTCGGTGCCATCAGGCGTCAACGCCTGCGCCTGAGCAAGGAACTGCTCGCCAAGCATCTTATGGATCGACGCAAAAGCCTGAAGCGTACCGGCAGTCAGGTCCGGCTCTTCAAGCGGCCGGTAAACCTCTAAGAGCTGACGCGCCTCGCTGTACCGCCCACGGCTGAACTCTCGCTCGACATGCACATCACGCAGGTAATGCGAGAGCTGTTCACGACGACCGTCCCATGGCGGAAGCTGATCCGACATAATGCGCTTCACGGCACGATCAAACCATTTCAACGCTTCAGGGAAACGATTGCCACGATTAGCCTCGGTATGCCCCAAACCAATGAGTGCGTCAATCGAGGAAGGCCCAAGCTTGTCAATTTCATAAGCCTGCCGATAGTGGTTGTAGGCCTGTTCAAACGCACCCGACATACCCTCGGCCAAAACGATATCGCCAAACGCCACCATAATCCGCGGGTTCAACGGGTCGCCCTCGGGCAGATGCGATTGGGCTTTTCTTAAATAGAGCCTAGCGTTTTCAAGCTGACCAAGTATCGCGTACGCCTCGCCGAGCCTGACTTTGAGCGGCGCGAGATCTTGTTCTGTAGCACCATAGTTCGACAACTGCAGCAGGCCGCCTTTGATCAGTAGATCGATCACGCCGTTGGGATCGTCGGCTTGGAGCATACGCTCGCATTTGAGAGCCATCACCCAGACTTCGCCGGTTCGCTTGGCTTGCTTGTTCTTCTCGCTATCGAGTTCCTGCTCATAACGAGCAATCAATCGCGTGATGGATTTTGAAATCGGGTCGGGGTCGGTCAGTAGCCCTCGCTCGATCAAGTTACGTACCAGCACGTACCGCGGCGGATCCAGCCCCAAAGGCATCCGATCTACGATCTTCAGCGCCGCCTCATCTTCACCCAACGCTGCAAGCGTCTGGGCGTATCGGCGTAGTGCTGGCGCCGGCAAGCTTCGGCCAAGCTTCTCTGAATCGCGATAACTTTGCCTTATTTTGTTGAGGTTTGCGGTGCCGACCGGCGTGGTGATCCCCTGCCAAACAGTCTTATCGATCTGCCGAAAGAACAAGTCGCCATAGAGCTGCTGGGCGTGGCCCTTGACCGCATCATCAGTGAACTCTTCGTAAAGCTCATCCTCAGACATCTCGTTGAGCTTTCGCTCTGCTTGGTCAAGCTCACCTGCAAGCAAGTGAACTTCAACATCCGCAAGCACACCAGGAAAGTCCGGCACGCTATATCGCGGCAGCGCAAAATAAACACCAATCAATAACAAGCCTAGCCCAAGCAGCAGCACAGGGATCTGCCAGGCCTGCGACCACGCCAACTCCGACGCACCGATATCAAGCGGGTCGTTGTCGGCCGAGAGGTCTTGGATATCAAGATCTTCAGTGACCATGGTCAGTTGCCCTCCGAAGAATCAGAGGGATCAGGCTGGGCACAATCCAGGCTCGCGGGCGGGTCCAGGATGGTTTTGATTTCTTCGACAGTGTGTGCTTTACGTAGCCGAAGGATTTTGCTCAGACGAGTGAACACAGCTTCGTCGTAAAGACGGTGCCCGCCGGGCGTCCACTCGGCCTCTTGGATTAAGCCCCAGTGCGTGTAGTTATGCAACGTCTGCCGGGTCAGGCCGGTGTGTCGCGCGAGTTCGCCGATGCGGTATCGCTTAGGCGGCGCGTCGTGATTGGCTTGTGAGAGCCATGCTAAATTGTCACCGGTGAGTTGAGCCATTTGCATTCCATCGCGTAAATCATCTTCGCCAGCGTCCTTGCCGACGCCATTCCCCGTGCTTGTCATATGGTAAACGCGTCAAAGCGGACCTGATTCATCGTGCTCCCTCTCTTGCAGTTGCGGGTGGCAACCGACGGGCCACG
>JBGCDC010000554.1:0-2024 GCA_045105055.1 Phycisphaeraceae bacterium
GGACTTGTTGGACTGGCGTGCCGTAGGCGACGCCGACGTTGACCTTGCCCCGGACTTTGGCGTCGAAGAGCGTCCAGTTGATGACGTTGCTTTCAAGGAACTTCGAGTTCGGAACGAGCACATCGTATCCCTCGCCGGTGCGGATGCGGGTGCGTCGGTTGCCGATCTCCGCGACTTGGCCCTCCATGTCATCGATGACGATGATGTCTTTTCGGCGGATGGGTTTTTCGGTGAGGATGATGATGCCGGAGATCAGGTTGTTAAAGAGGTTCTGCGCGCCAAAGCCCACGCCGATCGCCAGCGCACCACCGAGCACGGTAAACACCGTGGTCGGAATCCCCGCGACCTGCATCGCGATCAGGATGACCACCGCGGCGGCGATGTAGTAGATGACCTTGCCAATAGTGTAGGCGACGGTCTCGCTGACCTTGCTGACCTTGACCAGCCGGGCGCTGATAACCCCCGTCAGTAGCTTGGCCAGCCAGAGCCCGATGATCGCCGCGAGCAGGGCGATGATGATCTGGTTGAGCTTGATCTCGGTGTCGCCGGCGGTGAAGAGCGTGGCGTTCCAGATCGTGGAAATCACCTCCGCGGGCTCTTTATCAAACAAAGATACAACGGGGTCGGCGGGCGCGGCGTCGCCTTCAACGCCTTGCGTGCCCTCCGCGACCTGCGTCTCGTCCACGGCTTGCACGTTGTCCGTGGCCGCCGGCGGCTCGGCCGTCGCGTCACTCTGCGCATACGCTTGCCCGGTCAATACGATGCATGTCATTAGCAAGGCAAAGGCCCGCTTGATACAAAAAGTCCGCGTTACGGCTGTCTCATTCATCTCATCACTATACCGAGCCACAAGGCCAAGCCTAAGCGAGGTACGATCTACCGAATCTGCCACTGAATCCTGTCGATCTTGAAGCGAGAACCCACCGATGACCACGAGTTTCTCTGTATTCCCTGCGATTATTGTGGTTGTGATTCTTTTATTTTTAGTGATCGCGATTGTGCTTGTGAGCCGTAGTTCTAAAAAAGCGGTGCAGACACCGAGCGTGCCGGGCTGTGGCGGCTGCGGCTATCCCACGCGTGGCATCGCCGAACTCAAGTGCCCCGAGTGTGGCGCCGACCTCACCAAGGTCGGCATCATCAAGCCCGGCGACGGCGGGGTGGTCCTGGCGGGTTGCTTGCTGCCGCTGCTACTGACAATCACAATGTTTCTCCTCGCGGTGCTCGGGTACAACTTCGCGGACCTGGTCGTGCCGACGTATCGGCAGCAATCCCTCTCGCTAGACTTCAAGCCTGATTCGGATCAATACCACGTGATCACATTTGAAGTCGACGCGACGCTCATCATCCCGCCGGGGACATCTAGCGCTAACTTTTCGAGCGGCATAGCGACGTCCAACACCTACGGCCCACCGTCCGTCACAACCATCACGCTCAACGGCTTTGGCGCGAATACCCACACAAAAGCAATTTCGCTGCAGGCGATGCCGACGCCGCCAGCCAGTACGATCAGCGTCGTGATCTACGCGCCGCCCTTCGTGGTCGACCCCGCAAGTGCGAAAGCGACATGGACCGACGCAAAGGGGAAAACACAGACCAGCCAAGGCCCATTCGCGGATCATGATGTGCTTGCGTACCTCGGCTCAGCCGGTGCGGACACAACCAAGCAAGACGTGATCGATGAAGCCCAGCAACTCCACGCCATGATCGATGGCTTACTTAACGGCGGCAATGCCTTCTCGCTCATCGGTCTCGACAGCCGTGGCTCGGGCAGCGGCGCCAGCCAACAACTCGGACCCACCTGGTTCCTCCCGGCCTACGCCATCGCGTGGGTCGTCCTCTGGATCATCGTCATGATCTTCCTAGGCAGACGCGCGAGAAAAGCACGCTAAGCAATCAACCACGAAATGATCAACCGTTAAACGATTCAGCTGAGTCCAAACGATGCAACAAGAACCACCGCCCACCCTTGGCTGCGGCAACACTGGCCGTTGGTGTGGCTGTGGCTGACCACGGACGTCCACGTA
>JBGCDC010000555.1:0-7050 GCA_045105055.1 Phycisphaeraceae bacterium
GATCGACCTGTCCATCGGCGCTGTCGTCGCGCTGACCGGCATCGTCATGATGAGCCTGCTCCAAGACCCGACGATGAATCCCTACGTGGCGTTGGTGATCACGCTCGGCGTGGGCGTCTTAGTGGGGCTGTTCCACGGCGTGCTGATCGGCTACTGCAAGCTGCAACCCTTCATCGTCACCCTCTGCGGGCTCATGGGTTACCGCGGCCTCGCCCAGCTCATCTCGGGCGATAAAACGCTGAGCCTACACTCGGATTTTAGCGGACTACGCGAAATCGCGATCGGTCAAGCCTTCGAAATACCCGTGCCTTTCATTCATTCGATCTATCACCGGCCGGGCACAACCGATGCGGGCTTTTTCGCCTGGGTGCCGCTGCCAATCCCAATGCTGATCTTGCTGGTATTGGCTGTACTGGGCGCTGTTTTTCTGAATAAAACGGTGCCGGGGCGCTACCTGCTGGCCATGGGTCGCAACGAAGAAGCCGCGCGTTTTTCAGGGATCAATACTAAACGCATGACGCTTTTGGAATACGTGATCTGCTCAACGCTCGCGGCGATGGGCGGGATCCTGTTCGCACTCGATGTCAACACAGTCCAGCCCTCAAGCCACGGTAATTTCTACGAGCTCTACGCGATCGCCGCGGCGGTGCTTGGTGGGTGCTCGTTGCGTGGTGGCGTTGGGTCGATCGCGGGTGTTGTGATCGGTACCGCTGTGATGCGATCGCTGTACAACGCGATCAACCTGCTTGAGTATCCGACCTACTGGGAATACATCATTATCGGCGGCGTCCTGCTCATTGGCGTGATGATCGACGAGATCGGCCGACAAATCGTCAACCGCATCAAGACGCAGCGTAGGAAGAAGATGTTGGCTACCGGATCAAGCGGGTAGCGCAATCGCGTGTCGCAATCGTCTTATGGCGTCGAAACTTCCGCCGAATCTAACAACTCATATAACACTTCGATGTCGTCGTAGCGCGTCGTCAAATGTTCCGGAGCACCGGGGGTGGTGGTGATCGGAATGTAGCGATTGTCTTCGGGGAGTTGGCCGAGCAGGTCGATGTTGCGTTTGAGGGTGGCGTCGTACTTGGCGAGGTTTTCGCCGGTGAGTTGTTCGTTGAGCGCGGTGTTTCCGACGAGTTGTTCGGCCTTGATCCGCGCGTCCAGTGATGATCGCGGGAAGGTGCCGCTGCCGTCTGCGTTGAAGAGCCATGCGTCGAATTGTTTCCACTTTTCACGATCGACTTCGCCAACGGCGAGGGACAAGATCGCGCGTTCCATACTGTCGTCGAAGCGCGAGTTATCTGAGCCGAGGTACGGGTTGTGGCCCTCATCAATGGTCAATGGGATCGGCACAAGCACGAAACGTGAGGGGTCATCCTTGATCGCTTGATCTAGCATCTCGTGCAGCGTTTTACAGTGTGGGCAAGCGTAGTCGAACAGCACCGCGACGACTTGCTTGGCATTTGGGTCGCCGATGTACGGGACGTCTTGAAGCACGAATTGCAACTCGCCGCCGAAGAGGCTGACGTAGCGGGCGTCGTCGATCCAGGTGTCGCCGTCTTGGTTTGCGAAGGGGTTAGGCGCGCGCTGCGGGGCGGTGCTCGTGGTGACATTCAATTGGATCACGATCAACGCAAGGCCCGCGGCGACGCCGAGCATGACGCTTGGCTTGGGATTTACCAATTCTTGTTGCGCCGCAAGAATAATCAGCAAGATCGCGAGCACGAAACCGATCAAATGGCAGGCCATGCAATAGGGGCAGAGTGCGTCGATCTCAGCGACTTGCAGATAGATGAACCAAATTGCGCCGACGAGCAAGAGCGACGCGGTAAGCCAGAGGATGGCGGAGCCGAGCTTGGCCTGAGGTTTAGGGTTCCAACGGAGCGCTAGGCCGACGAGCGTCAGGAGATAAGTGAGGGCGCCGAGTAGTGCGACGGGGATCGGACCGGCCTTGGCCCATCGGCTAGCGAGCACCTCGCCGCAGCCGGAGTCCGCACCGCAGCCCGCGACGGCGTTGCCCGATAGTGTTTGAATCAATAGGTAAACCGAGAGGCCTAGCGCACCTAGCGTGAGTAGCGATGACACCACGATCAGGACGCGCTCGCGATTCACAGGTGTCCGTCCTTTTGGTATTGGCTTAGGCGATAGTAGAGCGTGCGCAGTGAAATACCCAGGGCGTCGGCGGTGTCGCGACGATTGCCATCATGCCTCGCAAGCGTGTCGAGGATGTGTCGGCGTTCAAGATCATCGAGTGATTCGCCCGACTGTGGAGACACGCCCGCGGCGGATGCTGCGGCAGCCTCATCATCTGCATCATCGTCATCGATTAGGTCGTCTTCAGTCGGTTCGGGCAGCTGCACCGCGTCGAGCCCAACTGCGTCATCGATCCGACGCCAAGCGCGCGAGAGCGCCTGCTCGAGTTCGCCCAGGTGTGTCGGCTTGGTCAGAAAATCGACAACGTCTAAACGGATCGCGTTCTTCGCCGCATCGAGATCGCCGAAGCCCGTGAGGACAATGACCTGGATCGCGGGCCAGCCTCTTCGGAGTTTTTCGAAGAGCTGCATGCCATCCATGCCGGGCAGGTTGAGGTCGACGATAGCGACGCCGCGCGGTGTGTCGCGCATCTGGCGTAGGCCATCTTCTGCGGTCGGTGAGCCTAGGCAGTCGTAGCCCATCTGCTTGATGCCTCTCACGAGGACTTCACGGAGGCGTTGTTCGTCGTCGACGACGAGTACGTTGGGTCGGGTTTGGGGTCGCATGGTTAGGTTGTACCGTTTTGAGTGGTGGGTAGTTCGATGGTGAACGTGCTGCCTTTATCTGTGCCGGGCGAGGCCGCGGTGAGTTGTCCGCCGAGGTCTTCGATGATGGCGTGGCTGATGGATAGGCCTAGGCCAAGGCCAGGCCGACTCGGTGTTTTTTTAGACGTATAAAACGGTTCAAACACACGGGCTAATCCTTCCGTATCGATGCCTTTGCCGTTGTCTTTCACCGCGATGACCGCGCGGTCCGCGTGATGATTGACGTCCAAAGTAACCCGCCCATTTCCAGCAGGCACCGCTTCGAGCGCATTAATGACGAGGTTTAATAAGACCTGCTTGATGCGCGGCGCGTCGGTATCGACGATCAGTGCAGAGCCTTGCACAACAACGTTGCGATCTTTGTGCTGCGGGAGCGTTTTGATGAGCGAGGTGATTTCGTCGGCGAGCTTTCGCAGGTCGGTCGCGATGCGTGTTTCGCTGCCTGGCCTGGCGAGGGACAGTAGTTTTTGCGTGATCGTTTTGCAGCGGAAGGCCTCGTCGCGAATAACGGTGAGGGCTTCTTTTGATGCGGGGTCGGCGTTGGGCTTTAGGCCGCCGAGGGCGAGCTCGGCTTCACCTGCGATGATGGCGAGGGGGTTGTTGATCTCGTGTGCGACGCCTGCCGCGAGGAAGCCGACGGAGGCGAGGCGTTCGCTCTGTGCGAGTTGTGTGGAGCGGAGGCGGACCTTATTTTCGAGGTCTTCGTAGAGCGCGGCGAGATCGTCCGCCATGCGGTTAAAGTCGTTGGAGAGCTGGACAAACTCGCGGTCGCCTGTTGCGAGGAGTTGGTCGGCAAAGTCGCCTGAGGCCAAGCGCTCGACGCCGCGCTGCAATCGGCGGAGCGGCCGCATCACCGCGAGGTATTGCCAGACGCCGACGACCACGGCCAACAGCGCCGCTAGCGCCGCGGTGATACCGACGCCGACGAGGACTTTCTTGCGATGTTTTGCGGCGCTCTGCTCGATCGTTTCGATCCCTGCGGCGGTGTCGCTGATCTCGACGGCCAACTTGTTGATCACCGTGTACAGCGGGCCCATCGTGTCGTACGAAATCGCCTCGCCGGGCTCGGCCGCATCAAGCGATTTCAGTGCATCCATGAGCTCAGCGCGTAGTGCTGCGGTCGTCACATCATCAAACACCCCGGCCTGCTCATCGAGCATGAGCACCGCCCGCTGGATCGGCTGACGCACCCGCTCGGGCGTGGGCACCTCGCTGCTGGCGGCGTTGCGGGCCTGCTCGACCGAGTTGATCAGCATGTAGGCCTTACGCAGCCGGTCGTACTCGCCAAGCGCCGCATCGAGGTCGCGGTTAAGCCCGCCCAGCCCCCACAGCGCCGCCCCAGCGACGACCACTACGGCCAGTACCAGCACCGCCGTCTTCAACGTTAATCGCGTACCCAATGACATGCGGACAGTGTACCGCCCTGAAAAAATGCAAAGGCTGCACTAAAATGAGATAAGACGATAAAAAGGTCTTGTTAATAATTTCCCGCCCAGGACCCGGCATGTTTAAGACCCCGCCCTCCCGCCGAAGCGCATTTACGCTCATCGAATTACTCGTGGTGATCTCGATCATCGCGCTGCTCATCGCGATCCTTTTGCCCGCGCTCGGAGCAGCGAGAGACGCCGCAAGAAGCAGCCAGTGCAAGTCCAACCAACGGCAGCTCGCCATCGGCTTCCAGGTCTACACCAACGACTACAAAGACCACTGCGTGCCCGGCCGGCCCGCCAAGATCGGCGCGTCCTCAGACCCCACCAACCACTACCCCGTCGGCAACGGCATGCACTACCGCCCGCGATGGATGGTCACCCTCGGCGGGCTCGTCGGATTCCCCGCCTACGAGAACCCCTCCACCGATCCCGGCAAACCCAACGATAACGGCCGACACCTCGAGCACGATATCTTCATCGACCCCGAAGTCCCCGACTACACCAACAATCGAAATTATGCCATCGGCTACAACTTTCAGACCCTTGGCAACGCACGCACAACAAACTCCGGCACCGGCTTCGTCAACTACCCCGTCAAACTCAGCAACATCAGCGCCGACACCGTGCTCTTCGCCGACACGCTCGGCACCGCCGCCACCTTCCCAGAAGACGCCCGCAAACCCTACAACCCCCTGCTCACCGGCACCGGCGGCAGTGCCGACGAGATCGCCAACCACGGCTGGTCCCTCGACCCGCCCCGCCTCACCGCCAACAGCGATAACTGCGACGGCAGCCGAGACGGCAACACACGCTCCGCACCCGATGAGCGCCACCGCGGCGCCGCGAACTTCACGTTTGTCGATGGGCACGTCGAAGGCGACACCGCACAAGCCATGGGCTACGTCCAAAGCGCCGACGGCTCCTTCGCCTACAGCCCCGCTGGTGCGAACAATTCGCGATTCTCAGGCACTGGCAAAGACATCGACCCGCCAAGCGTGAATTGAGTGGTGAGGGGGACAGGCATTCCAGCTTGTCATGTAGCGGGAGGCTTGGAATCAATCGCGAATCGGCTTCGCCGAACAACAAGCAGCAATGGTTGTTCCCCGCCAAACCCCACGCACGATCCCCGCTAAAATCCGGCCATGAAACCTGACGTCTATATCACCGGCGTAGGCCCGGTCTGCGGCCTTGGCTTGGGCATCGATGAAGTTTGGCCCAAGCTATTCGCCGGGCAGTCCGCCATCGCGCCGATCAAAGCCTTCGATGCGTCGACCTTTGGCTCGTCTATCGCTGCCGAGGTCCCCGACGATTTTAAGATCCGAGACTACGTACCGAAGTCCTACCGCAAGGCGACCAAGGTCATGGCTAGGGATATCGAGATCGCCGTCGCTGCCGCGGACCTCGCTGCGAAAGACGCGGGCCTTAACACCGCCGCCAACAGTGACGCCGCGCACTACGACCCCGCTCGCGTCGGCTGCCACATCGGTGCGGGCCTGATCGCCGCCGACACCGACGAACTCACCCTCGCGCTCGCGAAGTCCCGACGCGACGACGGCAGCTTCGACATCCACGAATGGGGTACCGAGGGCATGACCAACCTCACCCCGCTGTGGCTGCTCAAGTACCTGCCCAACATGCTCGCCTGCCACGTCACGATCGTGCACGACCTGCAAGGCCCAAGCAACACCATCACCTGCGCAGAAGCCTCTGGCGGTCTCAGCTTTGGCGAATCCCTCCGCGTCATCCAACGCGGCCAAGCCGACGCATGCTTCTGTGGCGGAGCCGAGTCGAACCTCAACCCCATGAGCTTCATCCGCCAGGTCTTCACCGGCCGACTCAGCCCGCGTAACCACGAACCGGCCACCGCGGTCCGACCCTTCGACAAAGATGCTGACGGCAGCGTCGTCGGTGAAGGCGGCGGCATCCTCATCCTCGAATCCGCGGACACTTACACCAAGCGCGGCGGCAACAACGCTTACGCCAAAGTGCTCGGCTTCGGCGCAAGCCAATCCCTCAACCCAGCCAAACGCTCGCAACAACCCGCCGCCACCGGCCGAGGCCCGATGCTCGCGATCAAAAATGCGCTGCGCGACGCACAACTCGAGCCCGACACCATCGACGCGATCATGCCCCTGGGCCTGGGCCACCCCGAGTGGGACGCCGCCGAGGCCGCTGCGATCCAACAAGTCTTCGGCGACCGCGCCGCGTCGATCCCCGTCGTCTCCACCAAAGCATCCATCGGCAACTGCTCCGCCGGTGCCGGTGCCTTGGACCTCACCCTCGCCGCGAAGATCCTCAAAGAACAAGCCTTGCCCAAGATCACCAACCGCGAAAACCCGATCGCAGGCATGAGTACAACCGAGCCTAAAAAACTCGAAAAACTACTCGTCCTCACCCCGGGCTTCGGCGGCCAGAACACAGCGATTATCCTAGAGAAGGTCTGAACCATCACAAACAAAACCACTCGATAAGTAGGACAGGCATTCCGGCCTGCCACTAGGCCCAAGGCCTAAACAACCATGACAATCCCCGCATCACAACAAGGCCTCGGTATTGACGAAGCGGTCGACCATGTCCGCCCCGAGGTATCGCGCCGCCTGCGTGAGGTTGAAAAGCAACACAATCTTCGCATCATTTTCGCTTGCGAAAGTGGGAGCAGGGCATGGGGCTTTGCTTCGAAGGATAGCGACTTCGATGTGCGTTTCATTTTCGTTCGCCCTACCGAGGACTATCTCAAACTAGTCCCGCCTAAGGACGCGTTCGATCTTCATCAGGACCAAGATTTTGATCTCGCAGGCTGGGACATCCGCAAAACAGCC
>JBGCDC010000556.1:0-2402 GCA_045105055.1 Phycisphaeraceae bacterium
CATCAACGAGACGCGTAAGTGCCACATCCTGACCATCGAAGACCCGATCGAATATCTATTCAATGATGCTAAGGCGATGTTCAACCAGCGCGAGGTCGGCATCGATGTGCCTGACTTTGCGACGGCACTGCGTGCGATGGTTCGTGAGAACCCGGATGTCGTGCTGATTGGCGAGATGCGTGACCGCGAGACGTTCGAGGCAGCGCTTCAAGCATCGGAAACTGGTCACCTCGTCTTCGGCACGATCCATGCTTCGTCCGCGACGCAGGCGTTCTCCCGTATTTACGACTTGTTCCCTGCGGAAGAACGTGAGCAGGTCCGCTCGCTACTGGCCTATCAGATGCAGGCGTTTGTCTATCAGAAGTTGTTGCCGACGCTGATGCCGGACGTGGCGCGTGTGCCTGCGGTGGAGATTTTGCTACAGGCTCCGCCGACGCGTAACTTGATCCTTGAAGGCCGCGAAGGCGAGCTAGAGAAAGTGATCTCGGACAGTCGAGAGGCGGGCATGCAGTCGTATGTTGACTCGCTGGTGGAGTTGGTTGAGAAAAATTATGTGCACCCGAAGGTGGCGATGGCCGCGTCGCCAAGCCCGGAAGAGATCAAGATGCGCCTGCGTGGCATCAAGACGAGGTAGGCGTTTGGCTGTCGCGGATCAGCTTAGGAATTTTGTCCCATGTTTCAGATGATCGCTCAAATCGAAGCCGAGCCGATGATGCTGATGAGCGTCGTCAAGCCTGTGCTGATGCTCATGGTGTTGGGGGCTTGGGCCTGGCTTGTCGGCCGACTCGATAAAGACGCCGGGTTCTACTACGCCAACCAAGAAACGTGGGGCATGGCTCACCTGGGTATCGGGGCGCTGGGCTTCGCGGTGATGCTGCTCGTGCCGATCTTCTGGGTCGGCTGGTTCCTTGGCATGCTCATCCTTGCGGGTGGGTCGGCCGGTTACGTCGTCTACCGCAACGGCAAGGTGTCCGAAGAAGAACGCTGGAACCCCAAAGACATTGTTGATCAACTCAGCGCTAAACACGAGCGCGAGCGCGGCGAGCGAGCCAAGGCTCAGGCCCAGGTCAAGTTCGTCGACAAGGGCGGCGCAGTCATGGAAGTGCCGCACGGCGATGACACGCGTACCCCTGCATTCGAGCTGTTTCAAGACATGCTCGTCTTTGCGGTGCCCCGCGGCGCCGACCGGATCGATGTCACAGTGGATGCAGAGAAGGCACGCTTCGTCGTGCGGATCGACGGCGCTCGCGTCGCGCAGCCCGCACCGGACCGCGCGCTCTGTGTGCAACTGATCGACTATCTGAAAGAGAACGCGGGGATGGACCTAGCCGAGCGCCGCCGAAAGCAGACCGGCAAGCTAGGCGTTGAGGTTGAAGGCTACGACCAGCACCAGATCAAGCTGACTACGATGGGCTCGACGCGTGCATTGCAACTCACGATCGACTTCGATCTAGAGGACAAGCACAAGATCGCGATCGATGACCTCGGCTTGCTGCCGCGTCAAAACGAAGCGATTCAGGCGATGCTCGAAGAGTCGAAAGGCGTCGTCATCTTCGCCAGCCCGGCAGGGTGTGGCACGACGACTTCGATGTACGCGATGTTGAATCGCCACGACCCGTATACCTCCTCGGTCATGACTTTCGAGAAGCAGCCGCCATTCCAAATGGAGGGTGTCAGCCACAACCTCTTCGCGGAAGGGGCCAGCACCGATCAGCTTGTCGAGCAGTTTGGTTCGCTGTTGCGATCGGACCCGAACGTGATGATGGTCGAGCAGCTCGTCACCCCGGAGATGGGCAAACTTGTCGCCCGCCAAGCGGAAGACACGCGGTTTTATCTTTCGCTTCCCGCGAAGGACACGCTCTCTGCCCTCAAGTTGTGGATGAAGATCGTCGGCGACAAGCAGCTCGCCGCCGAGTCGGTGAGCATGATCGTGAGCCAACGGCTGACGCGTCGGCTGTGCCTGACCTGCCGATCGCCTTACCAGCCCGATGCTGCGGCGATGAAAAAACTGAACATGAAGAAGGACTCGACCAACCACCTCTACAAAGCCTCGGGCAAGGTCGTGGTCAAGGACGAACAATCCACCTGCCAAGACTGTCATGGCATGGGCTATCGCGGACGCATCGGCGTCTTTGAAGTCATGCCCGTCGATAGTCTTGCGAGCAAATTTATTGCCGCTGGCGAAGGTGATCGCCTCCGTGCTCACCTCCGAAAGCAGCACATGGTTTACCTGCAAGAAGCGGCGCTGGCCAAGGTGGTCGAAGGCGTCTCCGATATCAAAGAAGTCACCCGCATCATGGGTGAACACCAGAAGGGTTGATCCGAATGCTAACCTTACTAAACCTTGGCATTGTCATGTTGCTGTTGATCATGGTCGCGATCTGGGCGACCTATGGCTTCTT
>JBGCDC010000557.1:0-1568 GCA_045105055.1 Phycisphaeraceae bacterium
TTTAACGGTTGTAGTGATAATGTGTTTGCTCGGATCACGAGATTCGCTACAGGCTCGGCATTATCGGGCCGCAAAACAATTACAGTACATGATGTAAAAAAGCCTCCACGCACGGCGGAGGCTTTTGGTTCGTATCAGTAAGAGAGAGGGATCAGCCCGCGACCGCTTGCGTGATCTTCACCGCCGCGTCGGTCAGGTCGCTGCCCACGATCATCGTCGGGATGTCGGCCTTCGCGTTTTCAAGAATCACACGAGCAGGCTCGACGTTCGTGCCTTCAAGTCGCACGACCAGCGGGACCTTGAAGCCGACTTCCTTCGCCGCAGCGACGATCGCGTTGGCGATGATGTCGCACTTGGCGATGCCGCCGAAGATGTTGACGAGGATGCCGTTGACCTTCGGGTCCGCGAGGATGATGCGGAAGGCTTCGGTGACCGCTTCTTCGTTAGCGCTGCCGCCGACGTCGAGGAAGTTCGCTGGCTCGCCGCCGTGCAGCTTGATGATGTCCATCGTGGACATCGCCAGGCCCGCGCCGTTGACCAGGCAGCCGATCGTGCCGTCGAGGTTGATGTAGCTGAGGCCGTACTTGGCGGCTTGCACTTCGGAGTCGTCGATCTCGGTCGGGTCTTCGAGTGCTTTGAGCGTCTTCTGACGGAACATCGCGTTGTCGTCGAAGTCGATCTTCGCATCAATCGCAAGGACTTCGCCGTCGGGATGTGCGTCAGACTTAGGCGTGACGATCAGCGGGTTGATCTCGACGAGCGACGCGTCGGTACCGAGGAACAGCTTGGACAGGTTCATCAGAACCTTGACCGCTTGGCCGACCTGCTTGCCTTGGAAACCCATGGCGAACGCGACCTTGCGAGCCTGATAAGCCTGCAAGCCGGTGTCCGGATCGATCGGCTCCTTGATGATTTTCTCTGGTGTCTTCTCGGCGACTTCTTCGATGTCCATGCCGCCTTCGGACGAGCCCATCAGTACCGGGCAGCCCTGAGCACGGTCGACGACGATGCCCGCGTAGTATTCTTTTTCAATGTCCACGCCCGACGCGATCAGCAGCTTGTTCACCGGCACACCCTCCGGCGGGGTCTGTGGCGTGATCAGGTTCTTAGAAAGAATCGTCGCCGCCGCTTCCTGACACTCCGCAGCGGTCTTAACGAGCTTCACGCCGCCGCCCTTGCCTCGGCCACCCGCGTGGACCTGAGCCTTGACAACGGCGAGCGTCGTGCCGGACGCCGCGAGTTTCTCATACGCCGCCTCGGCCTCGTCGGCAGAGTCAATCACAATCCCACCGGGAACGGGGACGCCAAACTGTTCAAGGAGCTCGCGAGACTGGTATTCGTGGATTTTCATAGCGTAGGGGATTGGGGGTTGGGGTTATCAAGGCCGAGGGCAGGCGAAGATGATAACTTGTTTGCGTCCTGATCGTTTAACCGGGAGAGCCTGATGGAAATCCATGTCATGACCCGCACATACAACAGCTATGGCGGGCACGTCACGTTGTCGCCGGTTGGGGATTTTCTATTGATCGGTGCGCCAGATTTTGGCCAGGCGCTGTTTGAAATCGAAG
>JBGCDC010000558.1:0-5380 GCA_045105055.1 Phycisphaeraceae bacterium
TAGAGCCCGGAGAGCAGGGCGGCGCGGGCCGGGCCGCAGACGGTGTGCTGGCTGTAGACTCGTTCGAAGAGGACGCCGCGCTTGGCGAGATTATCGATTTTTGGGGTTTGGACCTGCTCGTTACCATAGCAGCCCAAGGCATTGGCGGCGAGGTCATCCGCGATGATGAACAAGACATTCTGCGGCAGCTTTTCCTCAGCTAACGCGGGCAGCACGCAGGCCAGCAGCAACAAGTAGAGCAGCTTTTTCATGCCCGCATCGTACACGACGGCACTTGTTTGTTGAACGGGTTGTCGATGGTGCTTCATCGCGGTATCGTGACCGATTAAGCCTGACCTGCGTAGGTCGGCAAACGCAATGGCCTGAGGTGTTTCGATGCGTCTTTCCGAAATATTGCGAACCGACTGCATCAAAGTCCCGCTCGCTTCAACCGACAAACAGTCGGCGATGTACGAGCTCGTGGAATTGATGGGCGCGGTCGGTGCGGTCGCCGAGGTGCAGCAGCTCAAAGACGCCGTCTGGCAACGCGAAGAGCAGCGCACCACTGGCATCGGCCACGGCATCGGCATCCCGCACGGCAAGACCGACTGTCTCGACGAACTGCACATGGCCATCGGCCTACCCGCTCAGCCGATTGAGTACGGTGCGATCGACGGTAAACCAGTCGAATTGATCATCCTTCTCGCCAGCCCCGCCGACCAAACCAGCGCACACATCCAAGCCCTCGCAAAGATCAGCCGAATCCTCACCGACGACACCTTCCGTGACGCGGTAAAAAAGTCGGAAAGTGCCGAGCAGCTCTACGAGATGCTCATCCAGCACGAAGCGGAACTCGCGGGCGCATGATTGTCTACATCGAGGTAGACAATCAATAGATCGTACCACGCTGCTTCCTGTAGTCATTGAGTACATCAGCGGCAGCGTCTCGGGATTGATCACGTATGACTTCGATGCCGCGCTCGGCGAGTGAATGGTGCCAGTTGGAAAGTTTCGCCCCTTCGTCGAAGCCCACCGCTCGGGCGTCTTCGTCTCGTGCGCCGCAGATGAGGCGCTTCACGCCTGACCAAGGCACGGCACCGAAGCACATTGCGCAGGGCTCGGTCGAGGCGGCGAGCTCGAAAACTTCTTTGCCGTCGTTGCTCAGGTCGTATCGGCCGAGCGCTTGCTGGGCGAGTGCGATGGCGACCATCTCGGCGTGGAGGATCGAGCATCTTTTGCTTGGGACGAGGTTGACGCCCGGAGCGATGAGTTTGCCGTGGGCGTCGAAGATCGCGGCGCCGAATGGGCCGCCGGTTTTTTGATGGATATTCTCGCGGGAGAGGTCAATGGCTAGGGCGATGCGAGCTTCGGGTGTGGGGTAAGTCTCGCCGCGCTCGGCGACAAAAGGCTCGACCCATGCGGGAAGTTCAAAGGCGAAGTGTGTTTGCATGGCCTTACCCTTTTGCGTTGAAGACGCTCATCGTTTTTTCGAGGCCATCGGTAAGCCAGCTCTCAACGCATTTAACGCCTTTGTCTAAGGCGTGGTCGAGGTCGTCTTGTTGGCTGTTGGTGAAGGGGCTGAGGACGAAATCTTTTTGCGGGATTTTGTGGCCGTTGATAGCGTTTGGGCCGATGCCGATGCGCAGTCGCGGATACTTCTTGGTGCCTAGGGCACGCTCGATGTCGGCTAGGCCGTTCTGCCCACCCGCCGATCCTTCGCCGCGAAGGCGGATCGTGCCAACGTCCAGTGCCAGGTCATCGACGAGCACGAGCAGGTCCGTCTCGGGGTTGAGTTTGTAGAACGTCATGGCCTCGCCGACAGCAAGGCCCGAGCGGTTCATATAGGTCGTCGGTTGCATGAGGATGGCACGCTGCGGACGCATCGGGTTGCCGACGTGGAGGTCGCCATCGAGGATGCCCGCGTGGAACTTATGCTTCGGGCCGGTAAGGCTGTGTCGCGTCGCGATTTTCTCGACAAGCATGAAGCCTGCGTTGTGGCGGGTCTTGATGTATTCGGGGCCGGGGTTGCCGAGTCCTACAATGAGTTTCATGGTTAAGTACTGCTGCGGGTATTTTGCTTGCCTCCTCCATGCGAGGCGGCTCTTGTATTGCCTACAAGGATAACCCTTCCGGCAAGCCAGCTTGATAAATGTGCTTTAAAAATTCCAATCGAAATTCGTGCTCGGGCTATCGAATGAGCACATTGTCCCGCAGATTGAACATTCATCACTACTTGAGAGACGCGACATGCGTCAGCAAGCGGAGAGATTGACGCCATACGTCCCGGGCTTGAAGAGGTGGGCGTCTTCGATCGCGACATCGAATGATGCAGTTTTTCCAGCCTCGAGCGGCTTGGCTTCTGAACGCAGGAGTATCCGCTGGCCATTGCTCAAATTGCCATAGACATCCATCATCGCGCCGAGTGGCTCCACGACGCGTACATCAAGATCGATCGTGCACGCTGATGGTCCGTCCGATGGCTCGGGCATCGAGAAGTGTTCAGGCCGTAAGCCAAGCACTACCTGCTCGCCGATGACTTTTGAGGCGACTTCGGTAAGCGCGCCTTTGAGTGGTAGCTGCAGGCCCGCGCCTTCGAAGACCGGCCCAGCGTCTGTGCTTGAAACAACTCCATCAATAAAATTCATGGCGGGCATGCCTATGAACCCCGCGACGAAACGGTTGGCCGGGTTGTTGTATACCTCAAGCGGCGCGTCGGCTTGCTGGATCTTGCCGCCGCTCATCACGACGACTCGGCTGCCAAGCGTCATCGCTTCTTCCTGATCGTGCGTCACGTAGATCGATGTGGTCTTGAGTTCTTGGTGTAGCTGCTTGAGTTCGGCTCGCGTCTCGGCACGTAGCTTTGCATCGAGGTTCGATAGCGGCTCGTCAAACAGGAAGCATGCGGGGGCACGCACGATGGCTCGGCCTAGCGCGACGCGCTGGCGTTGGCCGCCGGACAGGGCCTTGGGCTTACGGTCGAGCAGGTGGGTGATACCGAGCTTCTTCGCGGCGTCTTGGACGCGCTGCTCGATCTCTTGGGCTGGCATCTTGCGTAGCTTGAGGCCGAAGGCCATGTTCTTGTAAACGGTCATGTGCGGGTACAGCGCGTAGCTCTGAAAAACCATGGCAATGTCGCGGTCCTTAGGCGGGACGTTGTTGACCTGTCGGCCGCCGATGGTGATGGTCCCGGCGGTGATATCTTCGAGCCCTGCGACCATGCGTAGCGTCGTTGATTTGCCGCAGCCCGATGGTCCAACGAGTACAACGAACTCGCCGTCCGCGATTTGCAGGTCGATCCCATCGACGACGTTTGTTTTGCCGTCGTAGGATTTTTGTAGTTGATTTAGGCTGACTTCGGCCATGGTGGGTTATCCGGTGCGTGATGCAAAATGCTTGTTTGTAAAGGGAATCAGCCCTTGACCGCTCCTGCGGTGAGGCCCGCGATAAAGTCGCGTTGCAAGAGGAGGAATAGGACGAGGACCGGGGTGACGGCGACAAGCGTGCCCGCCATGATCATGCCCCAGCTCGTGCCATAGGGCCCGCGGAGCTGCGCGACAAAGACGGACAGGGGTAGCTTGTCTGCGGACTGGATCACGATCTGTGGCGAGATGAAGTTGTTCCACGTCGCGAGGTACGTGATCAGCAGGAACGCGCCGACCATTGGCCGAACCATCGGCAAGGCGATTTGGAAGAAGATTCGAATGTCGCCGCAGCCGTCGATGCGTGCCGCTTCAATCAGGGCATCCGGTAGGGATGAGATGAATGCTTGTCGGAAGAGGTACACACCGAAGGCCGGTGCGACGCCCGGCAGGATCAGCCCAGAGTACGTGTCCAATAGACCCAGCCAGTACAGCAGTTGATAGCCCGGTGCGATAAGCAGCGCGAAGGGGATCGCCAGCGAGCCTAGCACGACGACCGTTGCTATCCCGCGTCCTTTGAATCGATACTTCGCGAGCGCGTAGCCGCCCATTGCGCTGAAGAGTGTTGCGAGGATCGCGGTCACCGACGAGATGAAAAACGAGTTGATCGTCGCACGCAGGATGCCCGCTTCGAGAAAGAGCGTCTTCCAGTGAGCGAAGGTGAAGCCATCCCAATCGACTTGATACCACTTGCCCTCCGTTGGCCAGAGGACGAATGTAAAGAAAGCGTCTTGCGTTTTGAATGCGGAGAAGAGCAGGTATACGAACGGGATCAGCGTGATGACCGCGAAGACGGTCAGGACGATGTAGACAAGGAACATCTTGAAATCGAAGCCTTGGCTTGTGGTGTTGATGCTTGCGGGGGTGCTCATGCGTCTGCCTCGCTTTTCTTGGAGATCACGCTTTGAACAATAGCGAAAGCGAAGAGTGCGATTGCTAAGACCCAGCCCACCGCGCTTGCGTAGCCAAGATCGCCACGGTCAAAGCCTTGCTGGTAGAGGTACATCACCAGCGTGAGCCCACGGTTCTCCGGGCCTGCCGACTCGTTGAGCATGAGATACGGCAGTTCGAATAACTGAAAACTACCGATCAGTGACAGTAGCACGACAAACGCCGCGACCGGCTTGATCGCTGGGATCGTGACGTTGCGAAAACGCTGCCAGGCATTCGCGCCGTCGACCTGCGCCGCTTCGAGCAGGTCTTTGTTGACGTTCTGTAGTGCTGCGAGGAAGTAGATCATGTTGAAGCCAACGTACATCCAGAAAGACGCCACGATCAGGGCGGGCATGACGAATTCTTGCAGCCACGGGAATTCTTTATCGAAGCCGAAGAGTGCGTGGAGCGTAATATTTAAAAGCCCGGTGTTCTTCTCGAAGATCAAGCTGGCAAGCACCGCGACGAAAGGTAGGCCGACGAGCACTGGCGCGAAGAAGATCATCCGCCAAAGCCCACGTCCCTTGATCTTGTCTGAGTTCAGCAGCAACGCAAGGCCAAGTGCTGCGGGGAGCTGAATGAAGACGGAAGCGGCAGCGAAGATCGTTGTGTTTTTAACCGCGGTCCAAAACGCCGGGTCTTGCAGCATCCACTTGAAGTTTTTCAGTCCGACCGGTTCGCTAACGCCAGGCCCAGCATTTTGTTGAAACGCCATGGTCGCTGACAACAGCATCGGATACGCGATGAAGACGAGGAAGATGCCTAGGAAAGGCACAAGGAAGAAGTAGGGTACCCAGGCGGGATACTGCCGAGCGTGTGCGTTACTCATCGTTCGCACCCCCGTCGGCGTTTCCCGCGATAAAGACGTTTCGACTCATCTCTTGTTCGATTCGTTTTTCAGCTGCCTTCAGTAGGCGTTTTGCTTCGGGCATCAGGTCTTCTATCTCGTAGGCGTCGTTTGATTCGGCATAGTTTTTAAGGGCCGACGCAGCGTCCATGATCTGTTGCATCGCGACTTGGTGGAAGGGCGAGCTGGTCCGGAAGGGGAC
>JBGCDC010000559.1:0-4206 GCA_045105055.1 Phycisphaeraceae bacterium
ACCTCACTTACGCAGCTCTGATCGCCAGCAATAATCTTGCTCAAAACTCATGGCAACCACAATGGGAAGGTGCCACTAATTTCAATGCTGAGCTCGTCGGTACATACACCTACACACTTTCTGCATTCGATGGCGGCACGCAAGTCGCGAGTACTTCGATTGAAATCCAAGCCGTCCCCGAACCTTCTAGCCTCGCACTTCTAAGCCTCGCTGGCTTAAGCGTATTGCGTCGCCGTCGTCGCCAGGGCTAAACCCTTCATCTTTCGCTGCGGTTTGTTATCGCTAAATCGCAGCCTTTTATCGCACCCGCAAAACGCGCAACCCACCACAAACCACCATTTTTACGGACACCGAGATGAGACTTTTTAAGACAACAACATTATTCACCGCCACGCTCATGCTTTCCGGGGCACAAACCCTCCAAGCCACGCCGATCTTCGATACGTTTGGGCCATTACCCGAAGCGACCTTTGGTGGCTCCGGCATGCCCAACACTGAAGTGGCGGTGTCAAATCAATTCGTTGATGGCGATGTCATTATCACTGTTGCGATGAGCGCCACACAGCGATTCTCGAACCCGGCTCTGACCAACGACGGTGCCGGCACCTACTTCGCTACACCGGGCAGCAACTTCGGCCCAAACAATGAGAGTGCTAACGAAGGGGCTCTCTGGAACTTTAACTACTACATGAAGGTTGAAGGCACCAATGGCGCAACACCCGTACTGGCTGACTACCAGATCGACCTTTTTTACGACTTCGATACCAGCGTTGATACGTCGCTCGGATCGCTGGGTACGATCAATCTCACCAACGCGATCCTTGGTTCGCCAGCCCCTGGGCTCACGCTTCTCGAAGATTCACAGAACCTAAAGTTCGGCTTTTTAGCTTCGTCGATCCCGGGTGTTGTGGCTCCTCCTGCCGGCGCATTCGATCCAAACGCACTGGGTGAGTATACCTTCGCCATCCAAGTCAGTAGCGCCGGCTTTAGTGTTGAAACTGTCGCGATGGACGTCCAAGTCGTCCCCGAGCCGTCCTCCCTCGCACTGCTCGGCCTTGCAGGTCTGGGCTTCATGGCTCGACGACGACGTAACTGAGTTTGATGATCAAGACCTTTAGCAACCCGCGGCTTTGGTATACGCCAAGGCCGCGGTTTTTGGTTTTTATACATCCCGTTTTGATTTAGCGCATGCTCTGATGAAAATGCGCAGATTCAAAACGTATTCCGTATTACTTGTGTAGAGATGACCCATGGATCCACAAGGCAACATCTACTGTGCTCGCTGCCGTGCGAGGCTGGGTGATGAGCAGGTTCACGAACTGCGGGGTAATACTGGGTTGAGTGCCGAGCAACTCTCGGGCTACAACCTCAGGATGTATTGCGACCGCTGCAGCCGATTCAGAAAGCGCAAGAGTGGCCGAATGGGCTACGTGATTTTGGTTGGCCTGCTCATGGTTTTGTTGATTTTTTGGGCGCTCTGACTGCCACGGGTCAGGAGCGTATTGGGCGCACACACCTGGTGCAGGATCTGGGGGGTAGCCATCTAGCAAGTCGTGGCGGATCGATGCGGATATGCATGCGTGTCAAGGCGTTGGGGCGTGGGCCGATTCGGAGGCATGGCCTGTGCGCGCGGCGATTTGAGAGGCGGGCGGTTTTCGAGCTTCGGGTCAAAGGATAACCGCGCGAAAGTGCGGTCACGTCTGGGTTTGATGGCGGCGAATCAACCCGCGGCGGCGTGGACCATTTCGGGGACGGCAGATCGCAGTGCGGTGACGATGGCGTCGGCGGGGCTGTCGCGCCAGTTGCGAGCGGGGTCGTTGGTCTTGTTGCGCAGGCGGTCGAAGGTGTCGATGATGCTTTGCATCTGGGCGTTGCTGGGGGGCTGGGTCTTCCAAACGTGGATCGAGTCGTGGGGGGTTTTGAGCATATCTTCGCCGGTGTAGGCGAGTTCTTCGAAGAGCTTTTCGCCGGGCCTGCTGCCGATGATTTTGATCTCGACATCGGTGTCGGGCTCGAAGCCTTGCAAGCGCACGAAACGACGGGCGAGATCGAGGATGCGGATCGGGTCACCCATATCCAATAGGAACACTTCGCCGCCTCGCTCGTTGGTGGCGGTGTCGAGTGTGCCGGAGAACATGCCTGCCTGTAGGACGAGTCCCGCGGCTTCGGGGATGGTCATGAAGTAGCGGGTCATCTCGGCGTGGGTGACGGTGATGGGCCCGCCGTGGGTGAGCTGCTTGGTCCAGATGGGGACGACCGAGCAGGCCGAGCCGAGCACGTTGCCGAAGCGGACCATGCAGCATGCGGTGTCGCTGACGCTGTTGAGGTGCTGGACGTAAAGCTCGGCGAGCCGCTTACTCGCGCCCATGATGGACGAGGGGTTGACCGCTTTGTCGGTGGAGATCATGACGAAGCGTTCGGCACCGATCGCAGCGGTGGCGTCGGCGATGGCGCGCGTGCCATAGAAGTTGTTCTCGATCGCGGCGGCGGGGTGGTCCTCCATCATGGGGACGTGCTTGTGCGCGGCGGCGTGAAGAACGACATCGGGTTGATAGCGTTTGAGCACATCGAACGTGCGATCACGCTGCGTGACATCGTGGAGCACCGCAGAACGTGACAGATCGGGGTGCGTGCGTGCGAGTTCGCGATCGATCTCAAAGAGGGCGTTTTCAGATCGCTCAAGCAGTGTGAGTTGGGCTGGCGAAAAGCGTGCGACGACGCGCGCGAGTTCTGATCCGATGGACCCACCCGCCCCGGTGATGAGCACGCGTCGCCCGCCGATCCAGTTGGCGAGTGCGGCTTCGTCGAGCGGCCTGGGGCTGCGGTCGATCAGTCGTGTGGGGTCGATTGGGCCCGTGACGAAGGACGAGGTGGCGAGGCCTTGCGCGGAGGCGGATGAGGTGGGTAGGCCGCCGGTGATTTTGCTGGTGGTTCGGCCGGCGAGTTGGTCGTCGAGGGTGGGCATGAATCGCCAGGTCACGCCGAGCCGACCGAGGACCGCGGCGGCCTGACCGATCGCGTCGCGCATGGCTAGTGGGAGCGAGACAAGGACGAGTGCCGGGGCGTGTTCTTTAAGGAGCGTATCGAGCTGATCAATCGACCCGAGTGCCTTGCAGGGCAGCTCTGCGGACGCGTGTGCCTCGAGCGCGAAAGCGGGCAAAACACAGCCAATCAGCTGCGGCTTAGGCTCCGCCACGGCCAAAGTATGCGCGAGCTGGCCGATGCTCAGGGCGGTCCCGATGAGCACGGTCCTAGGCCGATCCACGGGGGTGTCGGGCGAGCTTCCACGGGCGATTTCAGCAGTGCAGTCCATAACCATAGATATCGGCATCCGGGCGTTATCGGCTGCAAATCGCGTGTTTCCGGTCGTAACGGTCGTGCTGATTAAGCGGGAGAGATTCTCGGCCGATGGTAGCGGTAGGCAGCTGTTTTGCCTGTTTTCATAGGGATTCGACCAAGGAGTGGCCATGTCCGTGACCCACGAAACGACCCGAGACCAGCGTCAGCACCCCCGAATCAAGGTCCCGGCCATGTACACGCTCATCCGCGCACGCGTCCTCGGCTCAACCCGCTACAACTGGACAGGACACATCTACGACGTCTCACTAGGCGGCGTCCGCTTCGAACTCGACATGCCCATCGAGCCCGGCACACAACTCGAAATCCGCGGCATGCTCCCCGGCTCAGGCCACACCACCTTCAGAGCCGTCGGCCGAGTCGCCCGCGTCCACACCGATGCACACGACCAAGGCCCAGCCATCATGGGCCTCGCCTTCGAGTCCTTCCAATCCCCCATGGACCGCCACCGCCTGGCCCAGTACATCGACGCCCGCAGCAAAGCCGAGCAATCCGCCATGCGACGCGCCGCCTAATCGATAACTAGTTTCATAGCCTCCGAAACTAGAGTGCGTAATAACTCACTGACCGCTTGCATTCAATGCGGCAAATCCCCCTCGCGCAACACTCGCGCCCCATCCTCCGCACCTTCATTTACTTCAAGCCCATGGCGTGCCTGCTGGGAGGCATGCCGTGGGATATCCCAGATACATACCCCACACCCCTTCAATTAAGCACCCGCTCCTACCCCCGCGCACAATCCGCCTCATCCCACCCCCGCGCAACGCCAGCAAAGCACCCCTCCTCAAAATCATTAAAATACAATATAAAACCTTGCATTGCGTGTGACGTCCCCTCCCCAAGGGACCT
>JBGCDC010000560.1:0-5771 GCA_045105055.1 Phycisphaeraceae bacterium
CCCTCCCGATACTTTTAGCCCCACTTTTTAGCCCTCCGACAACGTTACTCAAACTTGTTCCATTACGGCACCCCTTGTTACAAGATGTCCAAGCCAATCTGTCTCAGATACTCGTACGTTTCATCATAGAAACCTGGAGGCCGAGTGGCATCGCTAATATTACCGTCGGGCACAACGATCACCATCCCCTGTCTGGCACGTGTCAATAGAACCCGATACGCATTAACAAGATATGTTTGACGCTCGGCCTTTCGGGTTCTCTGCCAACGACTACCTTTGAAAGACCAGTACTCCCATTCACCATCAACCATCCGAAGGTCCGCGTCCCAAGCGAGGCATGCCCAATCTAACTCCAACCCCTGCACAAGGAACTCGGTCGCGACGTCTTCCAATTGGTAGGAAGATCGCACATCGTCTTTGCCGTGGAGAAACCAATGCACAGGATCTACATCTGGGCGGACATCGATCGCATAGGGTTTGAGCCGACTGGCGTTTGAAGAAACGACCATACCGTAGCGTTCAGAGCCGCGGGCCTTCTGACGAAGCCACTGCTTCGCTTTGGCTAAATCTCTGGTGAGGACGATGGGATACCGCTCCCGAACTCTCTGTAATGTACGCCTCGCCTCATCGGGTTTAATCTCGAGTACTTGCTTGACAAACATTGAGACCTGCTCGGCCCTGAACGATCGCATGGATACGCTCAGGTGTAAGTCATCGCAATAATGTGTAGTGTGAAGACCTTCTATAAGGCGCAGCGGATCACCTGATTGATACTCCGCTTCTGTCAGACGCGAAGAAAGGTGTAGATGCCAATCTGGAAAATGATGATGAGCAGATTCAATCCACTCGCGGATGCCGGCCTCGCCTCTATTGATCTCTTGTCCGCCGCCCACGAGGCAGACAATGACTGCCCACGAATCATGGCGGTCCATACAAGAGATCAGAAAAGCCGGCTCGGACTGGTTGAAATCCGGCTTCCCCTTCTTTTGTCGCATAAACGCGGTAGTCTGTTCTTGATTCCAAGCCCGCTGGGCTTCGTCGAAGATCGCGACATGTTCAATCGGTGGCTTAATCGGGTCGAGTAAACCCTCATCCCGAAAATTGTGGACATTCTGTACAAACGCTTTGACTCGACTTCGAGCTTCACCCTTTTTCAGCTTTTCGCCATGATCTGCTGCTTGTTTGATACTGTCGAGTGCAAGGGCCTCACGTAGAATTCTGACTAAGGGGCCGTTGCCAGACAGGAACACACTGTAAAGGTCTGCGGCCGGGTCCATGTGCTGGGTCGCAACATTTAAACCTACAAGCGTCTTTCCAGCGCCCGGTACACCGGTGACGAAGCAGATGATTTTTTGTGAGTTGTCCCGTGCTTCCTTGATCCGGCCTGCAACCGCTTTCGTTGTTTGTGAAAGATTGATCGCGCCGGCATCGCTCCGTGCAATCTCTTCCACACTATGCCCGCGGAATAGGGCCGTGGCGGCTTCAACGATGGTCGGCGTGGGGTGGTATCCCCCTTGCTCCCATTGCTCAACATCGACAGTAGGTGCTTGTGCAAACAAAAGGCCTGCTCTTACCACCTCTGGCAGAAGTGCTACATCCGAGAGGACAGGCTGCATGAGTAGGTCGTCACTACTGGCCGAGAGTGATACGACTGCTGACGGGAGAGACGCTTCGGTGGCGATGAGGACTGGAACAATGTGTACATCGTGGCTCGATTCGTGGAAGTTTTTCAGATCGAGTGCATAGTCGGTGACCTGATCGATGTCGTAGCTGTTGAACGCACTTTCGCCAACCTTAAACTCGATGACGAAGATCGCTGAATCTATAACCGTGACAACATCGATGCGTTTACCCAGCCGGGGAATTGACCACTCAAAGTAGACTGACCCCCGACCTCTGTATCGCAAGAGCACTTCTTTAAGCACACAGATTTGCTGCTGCCAAGCTTTACGCTGCGTGGTTTCGACGGAAAAACTACTCTCCGCAACCAGCTTTCCAAGGGTGTCATCCTCGGTGGCTTCTAAAAACTCGGCGATTGTTCCGGAATAGGCGGCACGTTTCACGGACAAGACTGTACCGGAAATTGCTAAACGTTTTCATCCGGAGCCATTCTCCCCTTCGCACCTTTGCGCCTTTGCGCCTTTGCGTGAGATGTGTCTGGATGGCGATCTTGGCGTCCTTGGCGGAGTGTCATTTTAGATTTAAGAGTGGGAGCTTGATTGCTGACAGCCCTGCCTTGCTTTGCGCCGCTGCGCCTTTACGGTTGAATAGACTTGGGGCTTGAGGCTTGAGGGAATGCGACAGACAGGAATGTCTGCCTTACGGGTAAACCCCCGCGTGTGACGCGGCGGCTGCGGGGAGCGGGTTGGCTTAGCCTTGCGGCGATCGACAGGCAGGAATGTCTGTCCTACTGGGGGAGCTGACCGCTGACTGCATCATCATTGCAACTGCTTTCGTGGGTCCATACACTGGACTTTTAGTTTCGATCACAACTCTCTTCTAAATGGGGTACGACAATGTCTCGACTGATGAATCGCTCGCTGTTGCTATTGGTTGCTTTGCTGATTGGGTTGCCTAGCGCGGCCCAGACGATGATTGAGAAGGTGCCGGACAGCGCGGTGATGTATGTCGGTTGGCGGGGGTCGACGGACATGGGGCCGGGGTATGAGGGGTCGAACCTGCAGGGGATGTTGGAGGAGCTGGGCCTGCTCGAGGCGGTGCCTGAGATGGTGGACCTGATTGATAAGCTCGGGGAAGACGGCCAGATCGAAGAAGACGAGGCCCAGATGCTCGCGCTGGCGGGGACGCTGTTGTCCGCGGCGTGGGCCGACGGCGGCGCGATGTATGTCTTGCCGCCCGAGGCACAGGGCCCGCCGATCCCTCGCCTGTGTGTCATGATGAACAAAGGCAAGGACCCTGCGAAGGTCCGCGATGCGATCAACACCATCGTTGCGATCCTCGGCGAGCAGATGCCCACCTTTAGCGGCGATCTCGGCGACGGCATGTTCCTCTCGGTCGGCTTCAATGCGAGCGAGATGGAATTCGAATCGCTGGCCAAGTCGGCCCGCTTCACCACCGCGGCCAAGCAGGTGCAAGGCGACGCGGCGGTCATGGTCTATATGGACGCTAAGGCCTGGCTCAAACAGGTCGACGACTTCACCGCGATGATGCGGGACCAAGCGGCACAGCAGGAGCGCCCTGCCGACCCGTTTGTTCAGCTCTGGCCGACGATCCGCGAGTCGACCGGCCTCGACGGCGTGGACAGCTTGGCGATGACCGCGGGGATCAAAGACAAGAACTGGCACACACGGTTGTTCCTCGGTGCACCGACGCCGAGGCGGGGCCTGCTTTCGCTGCTCGACAACGAGCCGATCACCGCGGCGAACCTGATGCACGTGCCGAAGACGGCGAGCTACATGCAGGCGTTTTCGATGCAGCCCAGCCGAGTGCTCGATGTCACGATGGATATCGCCAGCTCGATCGATGAAAACATCGTTAAGTCGATTCAGGAAGTCCTCAAGGACGCGAGCAAAGAGGTCGGCTTTGATATCGAGATGAAGCTGATCCGTGGGATGGGCCCGGCGTGGACGGTGTACGTCGACCCGATGATCGCGGGCAACGGCTTCGCGTCGATCGTCATGGTCAACGAACTGCAAGACCCTAAGTCCGTCGAGCAAGCGATGGCCCAGCTCTCGAGCAAAGCCAACGTCATGATGTCTCAAGAAGACGACGTCAAGATCCGCTTCCTCACGCAAGAAGTCGGCGGCGCCGCGATCACCCACCTCGGTGTCCCGTTCATCGCCCCGGCATGGACCGTCTACAAAGGCAAGCTCTACGTGTCCTTCTACCCGCAAGCCCTCGAGATGGCGGTCGCGCAATCCGGCAAACGCGAAGACTCGATCCTCGCCAATGATGCGTTCCAAACCGCGATGGGTCGCTTCCTTGATAGGCCCGCCGCACCGGGCAGAGCCTTCGACAGCCTCAGGCCGATCACCGGCTTGTCATTCTCCGACCTGCCTAAGACCGCGGCCGAAGGCTACGGCACGACCATGATGCTCATGCAAGCCATCTCCGGCGCCTCCGAGATGTTCACCGGCGAAGCCTCGTCCATGCGGATGCCGCCCGTCGGCAAACTCATGCCCTTCCTCGAGGTCGCCGGCGGGATCACCCGCGTCGATGTCAACGGCCTGCACATCCACTCGATCGAGCCGTTCCCCGGAGCATCGGCACTCAGCGCCTCCAAAGGCATGACCGCCGGCGCGGGCCTCACCGCACCGATGAGCGTCGCGATCCTGCTGCCCGCGCTCGGCTCGGCACGCGAGAGTGCGCGATCCGTTCAAACCCTCACGCAGGCCCGGCAGATCAGCATGGCTAACTTCGCTTACGCCGCTGACAACGAAGGCAAGTTTGCGGACGACATCGCGAAACTCGGCGACTACGTGGGTGACCACGAGAGCTTCATCTCGGCACGCACCCATCAAGCCCAGCCGATGATTGATAACTTTGATGCGTTACCCGAAGCACAGCGCGCCAAACACGTCCGCCAGCACAGCTCCTTTGTGCTTATCCCGCTAGGTGATCAAGGCCAAGTACAAAACAACGGCGACACCATCATGCTCTTCGAACGCCCCGACCATACCGACGCGACCGAGTTGGCCGTCACGATGGCCGACGGCTCCGCGATGACGATGCCTGTCGAAGAACTAACCAAGGCCCTACAAAAGCAAACAGGCCAATCGATCGAGCAACTGATCCAGCAGCAAAAAACTGCTGGCGAGTAAGCTCGCGTCATATCGACAATATTCGATCGATAACCTATAGATCCAGAACGCCAAAGAGGGTATCCCTTCTTTGGCGTTTTCAATACCACCAACACGACTTGTATAAACTTTTTAAAAGATCACCTTCGTATGAAACAACTACCCGACAACTTAAGCTTCATTCAAAAGACACCTGAATTTGATGAAACGAGCATCTCCGCCGGGCTGTTGAAGGCACACCACACCAAAGCGGGCGTGTGGGGCAAAATCGTTGTCTCAGAAGGTCGGCTGCAATACACGATCAACGAGCCCGAGGAAGAGGTTTTGATTCTTGATGCGAAGACGTTCGGCGTGGTCGAGCCGACCGTTCTGCATGAGGTGAAGCCTTTGGGCCCGGTTCGGTTTGCCGTCGAATTTTATCGTTGAGTCGAAACGGATAAAGGAAAAAGGTATCGATTTGTTGGGCACGCAGCCGAGCGACGTTTTGTTCTGTTCATCCATTTTCCACTTTGCATCTTTCTTGCCGGCTGCACGTTTGTAGAATGGGAAAAGACTTCTTCATCTGTCTCGTTGCGTTTTGTTGTTTCACAGCGTGGCTACGCATCTCTGACCCTCATTAAATCGAGCCCGATCATGACCAATCCATTCGCCCTACTCCTTGCACAAACCGACGCCCCCGAAGCGGCACCCGCCGAGGCTGCTGCCCCGCCGGTTGAGGAGAATATCGAGCAGGTGATGGAAGAAGTCGCCAACACTTCAAAGGAAGCGCTCTCCGGCGACACCGGCGCGATGATGGAACTTGTGCAGGCCTACGCGATGCCCATCGTCTGGGCGATTGTCATCCTCGTCGTCGCGTGGATCATCTCAAAGATCGTCGGCAACGGCATCCGCCGATCACTCGCAAAAGCAAAGGTCGACGAGACGCTTTCCCGCTTCTTCGGCAAGCTCGCGGGTTACCTCATCCTGATCCTCGGCGTGATCTTCGCGCTCTCTAAGTTCGGCATCGATGTC
>JBGCDC010000561.1:0-5771 GCA_045105055.1 Phycisphaeraceae bacterium
TCTCAATCCCATCTAGCGAGGCTTCGACGGTTGTGGCGGGGTCGGCGGTGTGGAGATTGATGTAGGTCAGTGAGCCGTCTTTGAGGCTGTAGCCGCTGACGTTGTAGAAGGACTTGGCGTCGTTGGTGAGGACGAAGACGCCGAGTTGTCCAAGTCTGCCTTGCTGGACTTTGTAGGTCAGGGTGGTGCGGAGGATTTCGTTGCGGTCGATTTGGCCTTCGTTGAGGTTGTTGAGGATATCGGGGTGGATCCAGTTGCCGAGCAGGGTGCCGGGGCCTTGGAGGATGGCTTTGGTATCCGGTTGGCCGCCGCCTTGGAGCGTGATGGTGGACTTGCCGGTGACATAGTTCGCGCCGCGGTCGGTGAATTCGAGGGTCGAGCTGATCTGAAGGGATGGGGAATCGAAGCCCGGCGTGTGCATTTTGTATGTGCCTTTGTAATGCATCTTCTTGACGGCTTTAGCCCAGTTAGGCCACTTCGCGTTTAGCAGGGGCGATTCCATTTGGCGGGTGCTAAGCAGTTGCATCTGCGACTGCATTTGGCGTTGGTAGGGGTCGTTGCCTGTGGCGTTTCGTCGGAAGTTTCCTGAGGCGTTGCGTGAGGCGAGCTTTAGGCCGTCGTCGGAGTCGTAGGTGTTGGAGCTGATGAGGTTGTTGCCCTTGACGGTGATGGTGGCGGCGTTGACTTGTTTGCCTTGGTAGGGCCATTGGCCGCGTACGACTTCGACGCCGTTGCCAGACTGCCATTGCTTGAGCGCATCGACGGGCATCCACATTGCGTTGCCGCCTTGCACATCCATCGCGGTGATGGCGAAGCTGTTGGAGCCGATGAACTGAACCTTGGGGTCTTGGGTGGTATCGATCTCACCTTGCGCGGTGAGCGGGACACCGTCGACCGCGAGGTAGTTCGTCGCGGTGACGAAGACTTTATCTTTGCTGACCGCGATGATCGTGTATTCCGTGAAGCCCATGCCCGCTGAGCCGATCTTGTCGGGCTGAGGTGCTTCGGTTGAGCTGCCGTTATAGAAGAGCATCTGGAAGCCCGGCTTGATGTAGTCGGGGACCTTCATCTGCTGGCCAGCGTTCGCGGGGTTGTCGCCGTTGCCGTTATTGGTGGGGTTGTTCGGCTGCGCATCTGGGCCATAGTCCGCACCAGCAGGAATCGCTAGAACAAGAAGTAGAGCAGAGAGTAAAAGGCGTGTGATGCAAAGCATATTCAGGCTTTCGTGTTTGAGCTTATAAAAGGTCAGGCAAGACAAATATCAGGTCGGGCACTCGAAGGTTCTGCTGAACGTGAGCGTTGCTTTACTCGGACGCGATACCTTCCAATTTAAATTCAACGGTAATGCCGGTATCTCCCGTGTGAATATTGATATAGGCCAACGCGCCGGTCTGAAGGTTGTAGGCATTGACGGCGTAGAAGGTATTCTTGGTATTGCTGTGAACGAAGACACCGAGCTTGCCGAGGTTGCCTTGTTGGACTTGGTAGGTCGTCTTCGTGCGCGTGATTTTGTTTTCTTCAACGATTCCTTCAGCGAGCTTAGCCAAGATATCGGGATGGATCCAGTAGCCGAACATAGTGCCCGGCCCTTCCATGACGACGCTAGACCCTGCTGCATTGCCTTGTCTATTGAGAGTGGCTTTACCGATGGCGTAGCCGTCGCCGCGCTCGGTGAATTTGACTTCAGAGCTGATCTTCGTGACTAAGGGATCGATGCCGACGGTGGCCATCGTGTAGGTGCCGGAGTAGTTCATCGTCTTGACGGTTTTCGCCCAGTCTGGCCACTTCGCGCCGACGAGCGGTGAGTTGATCTGCTTTGTGTCGAGCAGTTGCATCTGCGAAGCTCTCTTGCCGTTCTTGAGGCCCGAGAGGTATTCCAGCTTCATCCCGTTCCCGGTGTGAAAGTCGCTGGAGTGGCCGCTGTCGTCATCTTCATAAGCAATCGTTAAGGCTTGGACTGTTTCGCCTTGGTAGGTCCTAAGTAGTTTTTGGACTTTCACCTTGCCGCCAGATTTCCATTGCTTGAGTCGATCGACGGGCATCCACATCGCGGCGCCCGAGTTGACCGTTTGTTGAGTGATGCCGTAGCTGTTAGACGCGCTGAGTTGGGCGTTGGCGTCGGTATCGGGGTCGAACGAGCCATCGGGATTGATCGGCAAGCCGCCGGGCGTGAGGTAGTTCGTCGCGGAGAGGAGTACCTTTTCTTTGGTGACGGCGAGGACGGTGAAGACGGTGAAACCCATGCCGGTCGTTGCGGCTTGTTTCGAGTCACCAGTGTCAAGGTAATGGCCACCCATATAAGTCATCTGGAAGCCCGGCTTGATGTAGTCGGGGACCTTCATCTGCTGGCCAGCGTTCGCGGGGTTGTCGCCTTGGCCGGGCTGGGGCGGGTTGTCGGGGCCGTATTGAGCACTGACGGATAGGCCTAAGAAAATGAATAGCAAGGCGGTTAATAGATAACGGTGGGGCGTGAGCATATGGGTCGTCCTCGGGTCGGAGTCTAGAAAGATGACTTGTAACTTACCATGCAGCCAAGCGATCACCAAGGCGATACAGCAGGTTTGCCGTGGGCTGAGATGAGGCAAGCGATTTAGATGAGTTGGCTAGGCCGGGTCGATTGGTTTTAGCCGCGTTCTTTGTAGTCGACCGCGTGGAGCGTGAGTTTCTGGGCGAATCGGAGGAGGATCATCTGCCTGCCGTCTTCGGGGACCTTCTCGCGTTCGTTTTCGTCGTACTCATTGAGCTCGTCGAGCTCGCCTTGCCACTTCACCGCGACTTCGCCGTCGTACAGCATCGCGTAAGCGACCTGGCCGTTGAGCTCGGCGACTTGGAATGTCAGCGTGACCTTCTTGTCTTTTCGATCGGGTAGATCGCGGAGCACTCTTTCCTCGCGGATCTTGTCGACGCGGACGAGGGGGTCGCCCGTGGCGTGGAAGCGGGTGAGGATGTGGCGGTTCTTGCCGACCGGCAGGTAGATAAAGATCGCGGGCTGGCCTTCGCCGTTGTCATCGTGGACGGTGAGGGTGAGGCGGGCTTCGTAACTTCTTGCTTTATTGAAGGGGATGACCAGCGCCGAGCCGTCGGCGGTGAGCTCGTTGTTGTTGACCTCGAAGACGTCGGCGTTGCCGCGCTGTTGCGCTTTGGCATCAAAAGGCGGCGCCATCAGCGGGAGCCAGCCGTCGATCGCTTTCGCTGCGAGCTCGGGGTTCGTCGCGATAAGCCTTTCGATTTTTAGCAGCGCGAGGTTGTCCATCTGCGTCGCGCGCTTGGCCAGCGCATCGTCTCGTTGGTATAGCGAGAAAAACTGCTCGTACCATTTCCGAGAGACGTGCAAGAGCACGAGCGATTGTTCGTCTGACGCGTCCTCAGCGAGGCTGATGTGCCAATCGCCAACGCGCATTGCAGTCGCGGCGTTGGCCGCTTCGACCCCTGCGGCGCATCGATTGACGAGGTCGATCAGCTCTTCATCGCGGGTAGACTCGACGTACTCTGCCGCGGCGTTGACGTCGCTGTACTTGGTGATCAATAGGTTGACCAGCTCGCGTGCAGCGGGGCTGTTCTGCGGGTTCTTCTTCACCGATAGCTTGAGGATCGCGATGCGCTTGGCGATGTCGTTCGCAGCGGCGAGTCGCTTAAGTTTGTCTTCGATGCGATCGAGCTGTTCGGACTCGATCGTGCGTGCGATCGTGCTGGCCAACCGCGAGACGCCGATCGCTTGTTCGGGGTCGCCAGCGGTTTCGTATCGCTTGGCGATATCGATGAGTAGTTCGATGTACTGCTCGCCTTGGTCTTCGCGATCACTACGATCAACGCCGCGGTACGCTCGGCTTGATAGCTGCATGAGCTGCTCAAGCGACACGAGGTCTTGTTTAGGCCAAGTTGCTTCGAGCTGTTCCCATGCCTCATCCATCAGTTTGAGGTCGGCGGCGTTCGACGCGAGACTAATGAGTTCAGCGAAGATCAAGCACCTGACGCCGGTATCGTTGCCGGTCAAGCCTTCCGCGAAGTCGAACATCTCGTCGGCGAGCGTCATGTCGTCCGCGGATGCACGAGTGCGTTTGACGCTCGTGAGCTTCTCGCCGTAGAGCGTGTCAAAGATCGAACGGTCCTGATCGCGGATTGGCGATGCGTCCTGTGCAAACGCGGGGCAGACACACAGCGACGAAGCGAGCAGCCCGGCTGCCATCCATGTCAACGTTCCGGCTCTTTTACGCATGCCAATCAGTATATCAGTCAAGGCCCATTGCTCGGTAGCGCAAGCTCCACTTTCCGGTCATAACACTTCTGCGGATCACGCTCCACTCGAATCGCGCGGGCATGGCTGTCGGGCTTAACCGGCCGACGCATCTTGCCGATGCGGTCTACTCAGAGCAACAGAGAGGCACCGCGTGATCTATCGATACGACGAAGACCTGGCCCCCCCGACACAGCAAACGGACTCCACCCGCTTGTGGGTCTCCGACCAGCAATGGTTAGCGATCCTCGAACGCGTTCAACGTGGTCAGCCTGCGCTCGAAGAATCGCCGACACAGACGGACTGCCGACGGATACATGCTCGCGAGACGTTTGAATGCCGCTGCTTGCTCCGCCTCAACAGCGCAGCAGGGACGTACATCGTACGCAGCCAAGACATCTCCTCCGGCGGCCTACGCTTCGTACACGGCCACCCCTTGCGCGCCTCAACCCGCTGCACCATCGCGCTACAATCTGATCACGGCCCAGGCCGCATCTTGTCTGCCGTGGTCGCGTGGTGCAAAGAGATCGAGTTCTACGACCCCGAAGTCGAAGCCTACGAAGTCGGCATCAAGTTCGACACGCCGATCGATATCCGTGGTTTTGTCAGCGAATAGCCGCGATGCTACGCATCGCAGGCGAAGCATGACGGACGTTTCATCTACGGTAATTGATCGCTCTTATGTGAATACCCTGCGAGGCGTAGCATCGCGGTTATTTTTAATGCAGCTTCTTACGCATGATGCGGATGCGCCACCAAGACTTTTCCGACCTGCTCGCCTGATTCCGCGTAGGCATGAGCCTCACCGATCTGATCAAATGTAAAGCGTCTACCGTCGATCAGGGGCTTGAGTTCGCCGCGATCGACGAGTGCTGCCGCATCGCGCATGATCGTGCCGTGCCTCTCGCGGTCGATATTGTGAAGTATCGGAATCAGCATGAAAACAAGGTGAAGTGAGCAGGCGCGGGCATGCAATACGCCGCCGTCAATCGCGCCCCGGCCCTGGATACACGCGACGTCGCCGTTGGGTTTGCTGGCCTGCACGCTCGCGCCGATGTTGGCTCCGCCGACGGTATCGAATACCGCATCAAAGCCCTTTCCGTCGGTGAGTCGTGCGACGTATTGCTCGATGGCTTCTTCTTTGTAATTGATGATTTGATCCGCACCAAGTTGCTTGGCCAATGTGGCTTTATCTTGTGAACTAACCGTTGCGCTAACGAATGCGCCGTGCGACTTTGCGAGTTGCACGATGATGTGGCCGACGCCGCCGGTCCCGCCGTGAACGAGTAGTTGTTTGTCATTGAGTTCGCCAATTTTGTCCAAGCCTTCCCACGCCGTGATCGTGACCAACGGCAGGGCGGCGCAGTCTTTAAGTGGGATCGACTTAGGCGCATGCGCGATGAGCTTGCTATCCGCGATCACATAATCAGCGAGCACACCTTGCGTTGATCCGTACCCGCCTACGCAGCCGTACACCGTATCACCCGCCGCAAAACGATCGACGCCTTGCCCGATCGCATCCACCACCCCCGACACA